>NZ_JAINEZ010000016.1:0-75445 GCF_019873065.1 Sphingobium sp. PNB | reverse complement strand
TAGACACCCAGTTCCTAATTCAGATCAGAGGCTTACGCCACTCCCGCCAACCCTTCAGGACACTTTTGGTGAATAAGGCGGGCTAAGGCTGTCTGGGCAGAGCATAGGCGATGACATGATCGCCCAGCTTCGTGCCGAGGGAGCCATGCCCGCCTGCAACGACGATCACGAACTGCCGCCCGCTCGCCCTCGACCGATAGGACATCGGCGTCGCCTGTCCCCCGGCCGGAAGGCGGGCACGCCACAGCACCTTGCCGGTGCGCGTGTCATAGGCGCGCAGATAATTGTCGATCGCCGCCGCCATGAAGGTGAGCCCCCCTGCCGTCGACATCGGACCGCCCAGCGATGGAACGCCCAGCTTGAACGGGATAGGCAGGAAGGTTTCGTCGCGGATCGTGCCGTTCTTATGTTCCCAGACCTTCCTGCCGGACCGCAGGTCGATGCCCGCGACATAACCCCATGGCGGCGACTGGCAGGGCAGGCCTGCGAAGGACAGGAAGGGGTTCATGTCGACCGCGAAGGGGGCGCCCGCATTGGGATTGTACCCCTGCTCGTCCGATCCGCGCCGGTCGGAGCCGCCCGCCGGCCCCCGTACGCCATGGTCCTCCATTTCCGCGCGGGGGATGAGCCTGTCCACGAAAGCGATATGGTTGGGATGGGCGAATGCGGCCTGGCGGATCGGGTCTATCGAAATGCCGCCCCAGTCCATCACGCCGAAATTTCCCGGGAACACCAGCGTCCCCCGCAATGAGGGCGGCGTGAAGGGCCCCTTATAGTAGAGCGACTTGAACCGGATGCGGCAATAAAGCTGGTCGAGCATGGTTGCGCCCCACATGTCCCTTTCTCGCGCCGGGGCGGGCATCAGGGATATGGCGGAAAAGGGCTGGGTGGGCGACAGGCGGTCGCCCGGCGCAGCGCCGCCCGGGACGGGGCGCTCCTCCACCGGGAACAGGGGCTTGCCGTTCCGGCGGTCGAGGACGAAGAGATTGCCGGTCTTGGTCGACTGCACCAGCGCCGGCACCCGGCCGCGGCCGGGCAGGTCCAGATCGACCAGCGCCGGCTGGGCCGGGACGTCCATGTCCCACAGGTCGTGATGGACCGTCTGGAACACCCAGCGCGGCCTTCCGGTCACGATGTCCAGCGCCAGGACCGAAGTGGCGAACCGTTCGGTCGTCGCGGGCCGCCTGCCGCCCCATTGGTCGACAGCGCCCATCCCCATCGGCAGATAGATCAGGCCCAGCGCCTCGTCAGCGGCCGGCGTGCTCCAGCTGTTGGGGGAAGAGGGCGTGTAGTGCCGGCCCGCGCCCAGCGGGGCGGTGCTGTCCGGATTGCCCGGATCGAAATTCCAGACCAGTCGGCCCGTGAGCGCGTCATAGGCACGGATGACGCCCGAGGGCACGTCGGTGGAGATATTGTCGTAAACCGCGCCGCCGGTCACGACCAGGCCATGCGCGACAAGGGGCGCGGACGTCACCTGATACCAGCCGCCATTATAATGAGGTTGCCCCGGGAGCAGGCTGACGGTCCCGGCGCGTCCGAAGCTGCGGCACGGCGCGCCCGTGCGCGGGTCCAGCGCAATCAGGCGGCTGTCGTTCGTGGCGAGGAAGATGCGCCGGGGACAGTCGGCGGCGCTCGCACCCGCGCGCGATGAATCCCAATAGGAAGGGCCGCGGCAGGTGAGATGCTGCATGTTCCTTGCCGAAGTCCTGATCAGCGGATCGAACCTCCAGCGCTCCCTGCCCGTCTCCGCGTCGACAGCGATCACCCGATTATGCGGCGTGCAGAGATAGACGGTATCGTCGACCTTGATCGGGGTCATTTCATAGGTCGTCTCGCCCGGATCGCCCGAGCGCTTGAGATCGCCCGTCCGCAATTGCCACGCCACCTCCAGCTTGCCGACATTGGCGGGCGTGAGCTGGGTCAGGGGCGAGAATTTGTCGCCACGCCAGCTTCGGGCATAGGCTTGCCAGTCATCATCGGGCATTGCGTTCGGCTCCGGCGCGATCGCGCTGCGCGGGCCAGGAAGCGTGCCGTCGAGATTGTGGACGTCGCGCATCAGCGCGGCCAGGCCGAAGATGCCGGCGATCGCCAGCGCCACCGCCAGGGGACCGGCGTTTCGCACCCACTCCCCAGCCGGCGCGAGGCGCCGCACGGTCCATGGCAGGATCAGCAGCAGGCCGAAGAGGAAGATCAGATCGCCGCGCGGAACGAGCGGCCACCAGTCCACGCCGATTTCCACCCAGGCCCAGGCCATCGTGGCGAGGACGAGCGCCGCGAACAGATGCAGGGCGGCCGCGCGCCGCTTCCAGAGCAGAAAGGCGCTGGCCAGCATCGTCAATCCCGCGGCCGCATAGAAGGAGCTTCCGCCCAATGAGGCGAGCCAGATGCCGCCGATCAGATTGGCCGTGCCGACGGCGCCTATCAGGACCGCGATGACCTTCAGCAATTTTGCAGTCTGGCGGCCGGACTTCATCGATTTGCCTCCGATGATCTCGCAAGCAAACCGTCGCGCAGCAGCGATGTTCCGTTTCGGGAAGTGAGGAGAGACGCAAACGAAGACGGGCCTTGCCGGAGGTTGCGCCCTTGCTGCCCGCGGGTTCGAATGGCTTTGTCGGAAGCGGTCCTCCGCTCAGTTCAGCGCAAGACCTCTGATCAGGGCCAGGACGCTGCCGAGCGTCGATACCTCCGGCGTGCGCATGCGGTCGCCGGCGAACTGGAAATGCGTGAGCGCCACCTGCTGCTGCGGCGAAAGGAGGATTTTGGCCCCCACGACGCGATCCGTGATGCGCGCGACGATCGCCGGAACCTCGCCAAGCTCCCTGATGGAAATCGTGCCCCTGTCGCCTATGCGCCAGCCGCCTTCATTGGCGAAGGCCACGCCGCTCGACGAAATGTCGAGCAGCCGGACCGGGGTGGCGCTGTCCCCTGCGCTGAAAAGCGCCGTTCCGCTGATGGGCGCCCGCTCTTCCGCCCTTCGCGGCGTTTCGACGCAGACGATGATGGCGATGATGCAGACGAGGACGTTGTACATGCTCCAGAACGCCACGATGCCCTTCTGGTCCGAGAAGAAGGTCGGCGCCAGTGGCGAGCCATAGCCGAACAGCATCCCGCCCACGGTCAGCAGAAGCACGACCGCAAAGCGCGACAGCAATTTCCAGTGGATCACCGTCCGGGAACGGTCGCCGCCCTTGTTGGTCACCTTGAACGGCCGCTCCCCGGGGAACAGCAGGGTGTGGCAGGATGCGGCCACGATCTCCGGCGCGACCAGCAACTGGGACGTGTCGGTCAGAAGCGGGAGTATCCGGCCGTTGGAATACCAGCTGATGGCGAAGGCTTCCACCAGGATGCGGGGCAGCAGGAATGTCGCAAGCTCGCCGATCGGCGCATCCATGATGGTGAGGCCCGTCATCCAGTAGAGGATCGGCACCAGCAGGCAGGCGAGGCGGAAGGGAAAGCTGCCCATCCAGTAGAGCAGGGTTTCCAGCAGGCTCATCCTGTCGATCCAGCCCAGACCCTTGCGCGAGAACAGGCCGTCGGCGCTGCGCATGATCTGCATCGCGCCGATGCACCAGCGGATGCGCTGGGTGCAATATTCGCCGATCCCTTCCGGCGCGAGGCCAAGGCTGAGCTTTTCGTTCAGATAGGCGGTGACGAAGCCATGCTCTTTCATGCGGATCGACAGCAGCATGTCTTCGGTAATGCTGTCGGTCGGGAATCCGCCGATCTCGGCAAGCGCGGCGGTGCGGACGACGGACGACGTCCCGCAGGAAAAGGCGGTGCCCCATCCGTCCTTGGCCGGCAGCAAGGTGTCGAAGAAGAAGCGCTGTTCGTCGGGCAGGTCCAGATGCCCCTTGATCCTGTGTTGCAGCGGATCGGGGTTGAAGAAATGCTGCGGCGTCTGGACCACCCCCACGGTCGGGTCCTGGAACAGGGCCACGCAATGGGACATGAAATTGGGCAGGGCGACGAAATCCGCATCCAATATGGCGATGAAATCCGGCATCTCGCCACGCGCGGCCAGTGTCGCCAGGCCTGCGTTCATATTGCCGGCCTTGGCATGAGCATTATCCGGCCGCGTCAGCCATTCCACGTCGCGACGGCGGCACAGCGCCTCCACCTCCGGCCGCCGGCCGTCATCCAGCAGGAAGACCTTCGCCGGATAATTCTGGTTGAGGGCGCCGGTAATCGTGCGGTCGAGAATCCCGACATCTTCATTATAGGTGCAGATGAAGATCGCGGCGCTGGGCCTGTTGACATGCAGCCAGCGTATGTTGCCGCTGACGTCCTTCAGTCGGTCGCGCCGCCGCGTCAGCACGACCAGCACCAGCACCCCGCCCAGGGTGGAGCAGACCTCCAGCATGAAGAAGCCCACGGAAAGCAGGGCGGAACCGGGCGTGTCCAGGTCGAGCGTGGCGACCATGCGCCATGTCATGTAGATCAGGATCGATCCGATCGCGGCGCCGCTGACGATCAGCCGATGCAGCGGGTTGGCCGGCCTGAGTTTGGGAAAGATCAGCAGGCAGAGGCCAAGGGTGGCGAGGCCCCAGAAATAGGATGGGATCTCGGCGGGGTTCATGGCCGCGTTACAGCACCACCCGGCCCGCCGTGCCGACCGGGCACTGCTTCTTGCCCTTCGCGTCCAGCATGATCCGCGCGCCGATCAGATATTCGCCTGCGGCGGGATTGGGGACATGGCTGGTGACGCGGAGCTGGGACGGATCGCTGACCCCCATGTTGACGACGGTTCCCGGCCAGCGATCGCCGTTCGAAAAGGCGATGAACGTCACGGGCGAACCGATGGCGAGCCTGCTATAGGCGCTGCGGCCCACGGTGAAATAGGCGAAGAAGGACGAACAGTCGGCCAGCATGTAGATCGGATCGCCTTCACGCAGCGACTCCCCGGGGGCGGCGACCTTCGCCCAGACCCGGCCGTCGATGCTCGCCTGCAACGGAAGCTGCAGCCGCCGCATGGCGCCGGCCTTGCCATCGCCGCTCAGCTTTTGCGCCTTGGCCAGCGCTGCGGTCAGGTTCTCCCTCTCGCCCCGCAATTCGCTCAACGCCAGATTGAGATCGCTCAGGCGCTGGGTCGAATATTGGACATTGCTGTAGCCGTTGTTGAGGAACAGCCCTTGGCCCGCGGCATGCGCCTCGATCAGGTTCGTGCGGCGGCGTGCCATCGCCGCATTCCTGTCCGCCAGGGCGGCGCGCTGATCCTGTTCCGCCTTCTCAAGCCCGGCTGCGCTGATGAAGCCGCGGCCGGCGAGGGCGCGGGTGCGGTCCAACTGTTTCTGCGCAAAGGCCAACCGAGCCTGCGCGGCCGACAGTTGGGCGGAGCTTTCGTCCGCGACGGCATCCATCTGCACCAGCTTTTCGGACCGGTAGATGCCCGATTCGCGGCGGATATGGTCGGCGTCAGCCCTGAGGGCCGCCATCCGGCCGTCGATACTGGCCAGTTTCGCCTTGAGCTGGTCCACATCTTCCGATCCGGCGCGGACGGCCGCCGACAGGCCCACCGGCGCGGCGAAGCTCCCCAGCAATTGGTTCCGCGTCACGCGGTCGCCGACGTTCGCGCCCAGCCGGTCGACTTCGCCGGAGATCGGCGCCCTGACCAGGCCCGTGTCCGCCACCAAAGTGGTATTGTAACCCGCCGTGAAGATAAAGCTGCGCACCAGCACTGCGAAGGCCATGATCAGCAGAAGGCCGCCGACCAGCATTCGCCGCGGAAGGTGGAACCATTGCCGCCCGTCGCCCTCGGCCAGCCGCAATTCCTTTGCACCATCGGATGGAAATTTGGCTTCTACGCTCATTTCGCCCCCAATCTGATGGGCGAATCATACATGGACATAATTAAGAAAGGTTGGAGGCGCCGCCTGCCGGCTTCATGCCCCGGCCGGCGCCGGGCCGGAACTATCGCGCTGCACCAGCCTGAAGGTGAAGTGCGGCGCATCGGCGGAGCCGCCCGCGAGCGCGTCGATCACGGCGCTGCCCATCGCCTCCAGCGGCTGGCTGACGGTGGTGAGGGGCGGCCAGGCCGTGAGGCCGGCGGGTGTGTCGTCGAAACCGACAACAGACAGGTCCTCCGGCACGCGCAGCTTCAGCCGGTGCGCGACGGTCAGCGTGCCCAGCGCCATGTCGTCATTGGTCGCGAAGATCGCGGTGGGGCGCTTGCCTCGGGACAGCAGATGCTCACCAGCCTTTATGCCTGACTCGAAATCGAAGGCGCCTTCGACGAACAGAGACTCCTCCAGCGGCAGGTTCGCCGCGGCCATGCCGTCGCGAAAGCCCTCGACGCGCTGCATTGCCGCCTTGTGGCTGGCGGGTGGGGTGATCACGCCGATGCGGCGATGGCCAAGGCCGATCAGATGATCCGCGATCATCCGGCCGGCCGCACGCTCCGGCGTGGGGATGTTGAAGCTTTCCGCCATCACCGATCCGGCGATGCGGGCGCAGGGCAGCTTCAGTTCGGACAGCCGCTGGAGCAATTGCGCGTCGTCCGACAGGGGCGGCACCAGGAAGACGCCATCGGGCCGCAGTGCTGCGACCAGGCGGTCGAGAATGGCGAACCGTTCTTCCCCTGTCAGTGGCATCGGCTCCACCACCAGATGATAGCCCAGGTCCCGGCACCGGTTCGCCGCACCCGACTGGATGCCGCCATTATAGGAGGGCGCGGGATTGTTGTAGAGGAAGGCGATCATGAAGGATCGCCCGCCAGCCAGCCGCCGCGCGGACTGGTTGGGCCGGTATCCAAGCTGGCGGATCGCCGCCGTCACCCTTTCGCGCAGCTCCTCGCTGACATTGGGCGCCTGGTTGACCACCCGGGAGACGGTCTTGATCGATACGCGGGCCAGTGCCGCAACGTCATGGATGCTGGGCATCAGCGGGGCTGAGCGAAAGAAAGGACGGTCATGCACCGGTCTTGCCATGGAAGGCCGATGGAGGAAACAACGTTTACCCGGATAACGGCACCGCCAGACGCCGATATTCATGCCGGAATCGTAAATATGGTACGTAACTCAGGGAAATTGGTCGCGGGAGCCGTGAAAATTGTCCTTGATCCGGCATCGGTAACGGTCTAGAGCAGCAAGACAACGTTGTCATACTCTCCAAGCAAGGCAACGGCTGTCATCCCGGGCGGCGGTCGGATGAACTGCACGCTTCAGGCCGTTGCCCGGGATGCGCTTTTCACGGTCGGCGCAGGGTCAGCAGGACTTTCAGGCCGGGACCATTATCCGCCAGCGTCACCATGCCATGATGCAGCCGCGCCACCGCTTCCACCAGGGACAGGCCCAGCCCCGATCCCGGCTTGCCGCGCGCCGGGTCGAGCCGGCCGAAGCGCTTCAAGGCTGCGGGACGGCTCTCCGCCGGGATGCCCGGGCCATTGTCCGCCACGGCGATGAGAAGGTCGCCACCCTCGATCGCCGCACTCAGTTCGATGCGGTCGCCGCTTTCCGCATAATAGAGCGCGTTTTCGATGAGATTGGCGAGCGACTGGCTCACCAGTTCGCGATGAAGCGGAAAGGTCAGCGCGTCAGGCGCGGAAATGGCCAGCGCAAAGCCGCTATCCTCCACCAGCGGGCCATAGATTTCGCCCACGTCGCGCAGCAATTCCGCAACATGGGTGTCGCGCCGCTGGTCGCCCCCGAAGCCCGCCTCGGTCCGGCTGATGAGCAGCGCCGTGGTCAACATGGAACGCAGCGTCTGCGCTTCATGATGCACCTTTTCCAAGGCATCGAGCGCGGTGTCGTCCCGCGTCTGGGCGCTGGCCTGCTCGACCACGGAGATCAGCCGCGTCACCGGGGATTTAAGGTCGTGGGCAAGGCCGTCTGTCATCATGCGAAGCTGCGTCACCAGCGCGTCGATCCGTTCCAGCATGGCGTTGATCGACTGGCCGAGCCGGTCGAAGGCGTCGCCGCTGCCATCGGTCGGCACCCGCCGGTCCAGCGCACCCACGGCGACGTCGTTGGCGGTTTCCGCTATGTCGGAAACCTGCCGCGCCAATATGCGGCCCAGCATGATCGCGATGCCCAGCGCCAGCACCAGGCTCATGACGAAGGCGACGGTCAGCGCCTCCTCATAGATGCGGGTAAGTTGCAGGCTGTTGGAAACGACCATGCCGGTCAGCAATTGCCCGCCGCCGCGCAGCTTCACGGGAATGACGCCCATCGGTTCCGGCGCGTCGCGGCCGATGCGGTAGAGCGACATGATCTGCCAGCGCCCGTCTGCGGCCAGCCCGGCGGGCCAGGCGCCCAGATTGCCGCTGACCGGCCGTCCCGCCCTGTCGGTCAGCAGCAGCACGGCGCGCTCCCCCTCTATGGCGCGGAAACGCCGGGCGATCTCTGACCGCAGGGCCGCCGCCCCGCCGCTGCGATGGAGCGCGAGCAGGTCGTCGCGGGCATCCTCCACCGCCTGCCGGTCGGCGGCCACGACGGTGCGCTGGCTCGCCTGCTGCACGAACAGCAGCACGCCGCCGGTCACCAGGAACTGGCAGAGGAAGGCCAGCCCGACGAAGCGCCCGATGGTCGAACGGGCAAAGCCGAACCAGCGGCGGGAGGGGAGGGTCTTAGGATGGCCGGAAGCGGTCATGGACGCCGTCCCGCACGCCCTGGAGCCAATCGGCATTCAGCCCTGACGGCCTGCAAATGACGCTTTTCCGTGCTTCCGGTGCTCACATACCTTGAGCAGGCTGCGCTCCGGGCCACGGAAAACCACCATTTACGGCTCGTCATCATCTGAATGTCGATTGGCTCTAACTCTCCGGTCCCAGTCGATAGCCCATGCCGCGCACCGTATGCAGCAAGGGCTTGTCCCCGCCTTCGTCCAGCTTGCGGCGCAGGCGGCTGACATGCACGTCGATGACGTTGGTGCCCGGATCGAAATGATAGTCCCAGACGCCCTCCAGCAGCATGGTCCGCGTCACCACCTGATCGGGATGGCGCAGGAAATATTCCAGCAGGCGGAACTCGCGCGGTTGCAGGTCGATGGTGCGCGATCCGCGCTTCACCCGGCGGGAAAGCAGGTCCATCTCCAGGTCCCCGTGCCGCAAATGGGTGACTACCGCGCTGCCGCCGCCCCGGCGCAGCAGCAACTGGACGCGGGCCATCAGCTCGGCAAAGGCGAAGGGCTTCACCAGATAATCGTCCGCGCCGCTGGTCAGCCCTTCCACCCGGTCCTCCGGCGTGCCGAGGGCGGAAAGGATGATGACCGGCGTCTCGATCGCCGCCGCGCGCAGGGCCTTCAGCATTGCCATGCCGTCCATCGCCGGCATCATCCGGTCGAGGATGATCGCGCCATAGCTGCCGTCGCTCGCCAGGAACAGGCCGTCGCGGCCATTGTCCGCCCGGTCGACGGTGAAGCCCGCCTCGCCCATGCCCTTGGCCACATAGGCGGCGGTCGCCGCGTCGTCCTCCACCACCAATATCTTGTGGCTCATCTTTCCCCTTCCGGCCGGTCCAGCATCACCACGCGCATATGGTCCGCATGTTTCAGCCCCAGCATGATCCTCGGCTGGGGATGGTGTAGCAGATAGGCGCTGGCCTGATCCAGCGAGCGGATCGGCATGCCGTCCAGGCTGACGACGCCGTCCCCGACGCGGATGCCCAGGCGCGCCGCCTGGCCGTCGGTTTCCATGCTGGTGACGACCACGCCCGATCCCGCCGGCATGCCGTTGCTGAGGGTGATGCCGGGCAGGGCGCGGGCCTGCGCGGCCGCCACCTCCATCCGGTCGTCGCCGGCATGGCGCACGTGCAGGAAAAAGGCGCCGCTCATGACCAGCGCGCAGAGCGCCAGCGCCGCCAGAAGGACGCCCGATGCCGCGTGGCTCAGCCTCTGCCTGTCCATGCACCCGCTTTCATGGGCGGGAGGATGATCCATGGGCGCCGCCATGTCATGTTAAGCTTTGTTCATGCCGGGGCCGCGCCTTCGTGGACGGCGACGCGTCCCGTCCGCTCCAGCTTGCCCCAGCCGACGACCCAGCCGCCAATGGCCGATGCGATGGCGCGCACCACGACCCAATACATGATCTGGCGATAGACGAAGCGCTGCGCCACCAGCAGATGCGGCGGATAGCGCATGTCCCGGTTGTCGAGCGCATAGGCGGCCCAGCCGCAGAGGATGTCGACGCCGGTGAAGGCCAGCCAGTATAGCGCCATGGTCCACACATCGTTGCTGGTCTGCGCCCAGCCATGCTGGTTCACCCGGACGATGGTGCCCAGGATCGAGGTGACGAGCGCCAGGTCGATCAGCGGGGAGATGGCGGCGAACAGGATCTGGAACAGCCAGGCTTGCGGCAATCCGACCAATGCCAGCCCCGTCGGCCGCCGTTCGCGCAGGATGCGGCCATGTTTCCACAGGCATTGCAGCGTGCCGAAGGCCCAGCGGTAGCGCTGCCGGGCGAGCGCCCGGAAGCTTTCGGGCGCTTCGGTCCAGGCGACGGCTTCGGGATCGTAGGTGACGCGCCAGCCTGCCCGCTGGATCGCGATGGTGAGGTCCTGATCCTCCGCCAGCGTATCTTCGGGATAGCCGCCCACCGCGTCCAGCGCGGCGCGGCGCCACGCGCCGACCGCGCCGGGCACCACGGTCATGGCGTCGAAACCGGCGAGCGCCCGCCGCTCCAGATTCTGCGCGGTGATATATTCGACTGCCTGCCAGCGGGTGACGAGGTTCACGCGATTGCCCACCCGCGCATCCCCCGCCACCGCGCCGAGCGCGGGATCGGCGAACCAGCGGGCGAGGCGGCGGATCGTCTGCGGCTCGAACTGGGTGTCGGCGTCGAGCGCGATGACGACTTCCCCCGTCGCATCGCGCAGCGCCCGGTTCAGCGCCGCCGCCTTGCCGCCATTTCGAAGCGTCAGCAGCGTCACGCGCGGATCGTCGGCAAAGGCCCGCGCCACGATGGCGCTGGTCGCGTCCTTCGACCCATCGTCCGCGACGATCAGTTGCAGGCCCGGATAGTCGCTGGCCAGCACGCGGCGCACCGACGCCTCGATCACGCGGGCTTCGTTATAGGCGGGGATGATGACCGACACGCCGGGCCGATAGTCCGGCGGTGCGGGACGTCCCCGCCGCGCCTGGAACCAGGCGAGCAGCGTCATCAGCACCGCCCGCGCGAGCCCCAGCGCAATCGCGACATAGAATATCCAGCCGAGCAGCGCCGAAAGCGTCGCCAGCGCCACGAAGGCGGCGACGTCGACGCGCACCGCCAGCAGGTCGCCGGCCTTGACCGGCGGCATGGCGGCCTGCTGCGGCAGCCCGGCAAGCTGCGACACCGGCACGAAGCGATAGCCCTCCGCCCTCAGTCCAGCGATGATGCGGGGCAGCGCCGCCACGGTCTGCGACCGGTCGCCCCCGCCATCGTGCAGCAGGATGATGTTGCCGGAGCGCTCGGTGCTGGCCGCATGCACCTGATCGATCACCTGCCGCACTATGGCGTCGGTGCCCGGCTGCTGCCAGTCATTGGGATCGACGTGCAGGCCGACCACCGTATAGCCCAGCTTCTGCGCCGCCAGCGCGGGGCCCAGCTCGTCCGCCGTGGTCGGCTCCGCATCCCCGAAATAGGGCGCGCGGAACAGCCGCATGCTGCGCCCGGTATAGGCCTGCACCAGCCGCTGCGTGGCGTTGAGCTGCAACCGCGTCGGCTCCTCCGACCAGGTGGCGAGGTTGGGATGGTCGTAGGTGTGATTGCCGATCTCGTCCCCGTCAGCGACGATTCGTTGCAGCAGCCCCGGATGCTCCAGCGCATTTTCCCCGATCACGAAGAAGGTCGCCGGCGTTCGGGTCCGTTCCAGCACCTTCAATATCTTCGGCGTCCAACCCGCATCCGGCCCATCGTCGAAGGTCAGGGCCAGCATCTTGGGGTCCTGCCCGCCGGTGCGCTCCACCTGATAGGGGGTGGGCAGCGAGCCATAGCTTTCCTGTTCAATCGTTCCCAGCGGCCCGAAGGCGACGGCGCGATGGCCCTGCGTCGGCGTGGCGGTGATGCGCAGGATCTCGCCCGACCCCTCGACATCTGTGTTGAGCGTGCTCGCCACGGTGCCGAGCCTGGGCCGGCCGCCGGTGCGCCAGGCGGTCAGATCCGCCCAGATGCCCGGGTCCTCGCTGCCCAGCCGCCACAGCGCGACGCTCTGGACGCCCAGGCGCTTCAGCACCAGCAGCTCGTTCCAGCTCGCGGCGGCATCCAGCATCCAGACCTGATGCCGCTGCCCCGCCTCGTCATAGGCGAAGCCCGCATTGCCGCTCGCCGCGTCGTAGAGCGGGCGCGCGGCGCTGTCATGCGCGGCGAGCCAGGCTTCATCGAGCGACAGCGCGTCGGCGGTCCCGCCATGCCAGTCATAGGCATAGCTGCCGAGCGCGACGATGATATGGTCCGCGCCGATGGCGCGCAGCGCGACCTCCGCCTGCCGCGCGAACCAGTCCTGGGCGGCGATGGGACCGGGCTGGCCGCCCTGCCAATGCTGGTCGTAATCCATCAGGATCACCCGGTCCGCCACGGCGGCGAAGCGGGCCAGCGGCCAGCCCTGTTCCCCGGCGGGAACGGTGAGCGCGATCTTCGCGCCGTGCGGCAGGGTGGCGCGCAATATGCGGAGGAAGCGCAGATAGCCGGGCATGGCGCTGTCTGGCAGGGATTCCAGGTCCATGACCAGCCCCGCCTCATGGCGGCGGGCGACATAGCCGCTCAGCTGCCGGGCAAGCGCCAGCGCCGCTGCGGGATCGCGCAACAGCCGCGCCGCGCCCGCGCTGTCCCAGCTTTCGCTGCCGATATTCTGCACCATGGGCAGCACCCGGGGTGGACGGGGCATGGCGGCGATCATGCGGTCGAACGCCGCGTCCGTCGCGACATGGATCGGCTTGCCGGGACCGGGCACGGTGATCAAGGCCGGCACCACCCAGTCGAGCTGTCCGACATGGCGGCGCAGGGAGGCGATGCTGCTTTCATCGCTCGGCATATAGAAACCGACGTTCAGCGGACGGGCCTGCACGCGATGCTTGCCCCAATGCGGCAGCCATTTGGCGATGTCGCGCCGCAGCGAGGAGATGCCCGATAGGCGGGCCGCATGCGGCTGGGGCAGGGGCAGGGCGAGGTCGCCTTCCGACGGCACGGCGACCAATGTGGTGGCGAAGGCGATGGCGGCGAGCAGGATCAACAGCAGCGCGCCCGCCAGCAGGCGTCGCGCCCAAAGTCCCCTGCGGCCGGTGGGATCGAAGAATATGGGTCTGGTCATCGTTCGCGCTGTCGCCCTGTTTCGGGCCAGCCTTTACGCGCCCGGCCTTGCCGGGCCGATGGGCCATGCATGAACTATTGGTCATGATTGAACGGGCTGAACGAGGTCGCCCCGTCGCGCTGCCTCTCGCGCTGCTTTTCACGCTGCTCCTGCCAGGTCCGTCATCCCGCCTTCTCCGGAAGCAGGGCGGCGAACAGGCTTCCCCCTCGGTCAAGCTTTTCTACCCCGCCGATCAGCAAAGCTTGAAAGACAAATCTCTACCGGCAAACTAGATAACGGCTCGTCTCGATTCGGCAGGGAGAGGACATATGGAGTGGCGATCGGCGATCGGCCGGCACTGGGGTCGCTGGAGCGACGCCATGAAACGCGAATTGCTGCGGGAGCCGGATCGCATCCTCATCGACCGTGGGCCTGAAGCGGTCGCGCCGCCCGCGGAACAGGCCGAACGGCTGGAACGCTCGCTCGAACTGCGGTGAACATGCCGGGCGGGGCTTGCCCTTTCCGTCCCTGCCTCCAATATTCCGGCCGCTTCTTGTTCTGGAGATCATATGTCAGCCACCGCCCGCGTCGCCATCCGTGCCGTCGAACCGCTTTTCCTCGACCGCTGGTCACCGCGCGCCTTCGATTCCTCCCTCATCCCGCAGGAGGATCTGGACACGATCTTCGAAGGCGCGCGCTGGGCGCCCTCCGCCTTCAACTATCAGCCCTGGCGCCTGCTGTACGCCACGCGGGACAGCGCCAATTGGAGCCGCTTCCTGGGCGTGCTGCTGCCCTTCAACCAGAGCTGGGTGCAAAATGCATCGGTGCTGCTCTACATCCTGTCGGACACGCTGATCGCCGCGCCCGGATCGGAAGATTTCAAGCCGTCGCACAGCCACAGCTTCGATGCCGGCGCGGCCTGGGCGCTGCTGGCGTTGCAGGCGACGCGGCTGGGCTATCATGCCCATGCGATGTCGGGCGTGGATTTCGACAAGGCGCGCGTGGAACTGGCCGTGCCCGACCGTTTCCGTATCGAGGCCGCCGTCGCGATCGGCCGCATCGCGGACAAGTCCATCCTGTCCGAATCGCTCCAGGCGCGCGAGGTGCCGAGCGGCCGCAAGGATATTTCGGAATTCGTCACGGCTGGCAATTTCCCGGCTTGAGGCGGGAAGGGAACGGCCTTCGCCTGTTCCGTCATGCTGAAACAGCTTGGGCATGACGGTTCCCGAATGACGCCCGCCGGTCCGCCCCGAATTCAGGTCCGCGCCAGCGCCTCCGCCGTGGCGTCCATCGTTCCCGGCTCTTGGTCGCCGGTCAGGGCATAGGACATGTCGCCGCGCCGCCAATAGGCCACGGATTGTTCCCCTTCGCGCACCGCGTCGGGATGTTCGGGCGCGGCGGTCTTCTCATGCACGGCGAAGATCGTCATCCGGTGACCCGTATCGGTGCGCACCGCCATCAGCAGCGCGGGGGCCTTGTCGGTCGGGAAGAGCTGGACGTCGGTCACATGCCAGTCGTCGGGCAGTTGCGGCATGGCGATGCGGGTGTTGAGCGCGACTTCCCGCGCATCGAAGCGGGGCGCCTCGATCTGCGAATTCATGTCGGCGCGCAGCATCGCGATCCGGTGCGAGGCGACCGCATAGCTGACATAGGCGGGCGGCCGCTCGAACCCCACCATCCAGACCGCCAGCGCCGCCGCCAGTCCCGATGTCGCCAGCCCCGCCGGCATCAACCGGCGCCAGCGGCTTTTCTGCGGTTGCGCCAATCGTTCGGCCCTGTCGGCCAGCCCGGCGGGCACCGGCCGCCGGTCCTGCGTCAGCATGCGGAGCGCGCTGCGGACGCTAAGGTCGCCCATGACGCGGGCGGCCAGATCGGGCTGGCGCGAAAGGCGGGTTTCGACGACGAAACGCCGCTCCACATCCAGTTCGCCGTCAATATAGGCGTCAATCTCCAGATCGGTAATTTCCGGATCGGTCGGACGATCAGTCATCGCTTCCTCCTATCAGCCGGAGGCCCATCGCCCCCTGCTGCCCCTGTTCCCGCTCCCTCAATGCAGCCCGCGCCCGCGCCAGCCGCGACATCACCGTCCCCACCGGCACCCCCAATGTCTCCGCCGCCTGCTGATAGCTGAGGCCCTCTATCGCCGTCAGGTGCAGCACGGCGCGATGATGCTCCGGCAAGGCCGCGAATTGCCGCGCGATCTGGACCAGCCGGGCATGTTCCTCCTGCCCCGGCTCCAGCCGGTCGACCAGCGTTTCGGCAAAACGGCTGTTGCGCCGCGCCTCCGACGCCTCGCGCCGCTTGGCGGAGAAGAAGACATTGTGGACGATCGCCAGCAGCCAGCGGCGGCGGTCGCGGTCGGGCTGGAACGTCTCCTGCCGCTCTATGGCGCGGACGATCGCGTCCTGCACGACATCGTCGGCGTCCTGCTCGTCGCGGGTCAGCGACCGGGCATAGCGCCGCATCGCGACTAGATCGTCCCTGATGCCGGAACCCTCGTCCATCATCGCCATGTCATGCCGCCTGCGCGGCGGGCGTGGCAAGCGGGATGTGCAGCGCCTCGGCATAGCTGCGCGCCACATCCTCCAGCACATCGTCCCAGGCGAAGCGCGCCGCCGCCTCCGCCGCCGCAGCGCCCAGCGCGGCGCGGCGGGCGGGCTGGCGGATCAACCCCGCCACCGCCGCCGCATAGGCCCCGACATCCTTGGGCGGCACCAGCAGGCCGGTGCGCCCGTCAGCGATCAGGGCCGACGCGCTGGGCACATTGGCGGAGACGATGGCGAGGCCCGATGCCATCGCCTCCAGATTGACATTGCCGAACGCCTCCGTGACGGAGGGGTTGATGAGGATGTCGGCGCTGGCGACGGCGCGGCCCAGCATTTCTCCCGACAAATGGCCCATGAAGGTGGCGTTGGGCAGCCGCTCGGCCAACCAGTTCCGCGCCGGTCCTTCGCCCACGATCAGCGGGCGGACGGCCAGGCCCTGGGCGCGGACGGCGCCGATGGTCTCGGCAAAGACGCGCAGCCCCTTTTCCAGCACCAGCCGGCCGAAGAACAGCGGCACCATGTCCGTCGCATCATAGCCAAGCCCGGACCGGAAGGCCGGATCGCGCAGCGCCGGACGGAAGCAGGCGGGGTCGATGCCGCGCCCCCAAATGGCGATCCGCTCTCCGCCAACCCGTGCCGCCATATCCCGCGCTATGGGCAGGGTAGGGCAGAGGATGCGTTCGCAATCGCCATAGAAGCGGTCGAGATAGCGCTCCACCGGCCCGCGCAGGAGGGACAGGCGATAATAGTCGAGATAGGTTTCGAAGCGGGTGTGCAGGCTGGCGATTACCGGAATGCCCAGCGCCCGGGCATGGTTTTGCGCCTGCCGCCCCAGCAGGTCCGGGGCGGAGAGGTGGACGATGTCGGGCGCGAAATCCTCGAAATCCTGACGGGCGGCGCGGGTGAAGCCCAGGGCGATGCGATATTCCGGGCGGCCGGGAATGCTGATCGATCGGACGGAGCGCACCTCGCCCACCGACTCGAACGCCTTGCGCGGCGCGGTGGGGGAATAGATCCGCACCTCCGCCCGCACGCGATGCAGCAGATAGGCGACCAGTCGGTTGAGCGCCTGGTTGGCGCCGTCGCGCACGCAATCATAATTGCCGGAAAACAGCGCGACCCGCAGCGGACGGCCCAGCGCCGCCGCCAGCGCAAGGCGGGATTGGGAAAGGCGCATGGGGTCGGCACGAAGGTCGGCGGCATGGTTCATGCCCGGTATACGCGGGGGGAGGGTGGTCTATTCCCTCCGTTTACAGGAAGCGGGCCGGCGCTAGATTGAAGAGGTGACTCCCGCCCCCCAACCATCGCCGCGACCACTCGTCATGCTGAACTTGTTTCAGCATCCATTTATCCCCACGAACCGCGGTCTCCGAAGGCGCGATGGATGCTGAAACAAGTTCAGCATGACGGAAGGAGGCGGGCTTCACGCCGACTTCGCACAACCCTGATACTAGCCTTCCTCGCGGCGATCAGCGCAGGCGCCGCCGCCTATTGCCATTATCTCGGCTATCCCAACGGGCGAATCTTCACCCCGGTCCCCGCTGCCGCACCCAGGGAAGACGGCACCGTCGCGGTCTTCTTTTCCGGCGACATGGGGTTCAACGCGGGCATGGGCCCGGTGATCGCCCACCACATGGCGCAAGGCGGCGTCCCGGTGATCGGCGTCAATTCGCTGGCCGCCTTCGCCCGCCGCCAGTCGCCGGAGGAAAGCGGCAGGCTGGTGGAGACGGCGGCCCGGCGCGCCCTTGCCCTGCCCGGCGCGCGCAGGCTGGTGCTGGCCGGGCAATCCTTCGGCGCGAACATGCTGCTCGCCGGGCTGGAGCGCTTGCCGCGCAGCCTGCGCGCCCGCGTCGCCATGGTCGCGCTGATCGTTCCCGCCAACACCATGCTGTTCCGCGCCACGCCCGGCGGCGTATTCGACTTCGGGGACGACGGCCCCGCCGCGCCCGCCGCCCATGCGCTCGACTGGGTCCCGGTACTATGCATCCATGGCGTCAAGGAAAGCGGCAGCCTCTGCCCCGGCTGGCGCCAGCCCAATGTCCGCGTCGTCGGCCTGCCCGGCGGCCATTTCCTGGAGGATGATTCGGAACGGGTGGCGAAGACCCTGCTGCGCGCTTTGCCGGACCCGGCCCCGAACATTGCCAAAAATTCAGACAGCGCAGAGCCTCCCGCAATCTGAACGGGCCTAGAAGCCGTGATCGTTCCGGGAAAGGATGGGTCATATGGCGATAGGGAGGCTTTGGGCGGCGCTGGCGCTTCTGGTTGCAGCCGCCCCCGTCCTCGCGGCCAAGGTGCCCGTCGCGCAGCCAGAAGGATTGTGGCTCAGCCCGCACAATAATGTCGCCGTGCGCACCGGGCCCTGCGGCGACCGGCTGTGCGGCTGGATCGTCTGGGCCGACCGGGAGGCGCAGGCCGACGCCCGCGACGGCGGCACCCCCCGGCTGGTCGGCACCGAATTGCTGGAGGATTATCGCGCCGAGGGCAAAGGGCAATGGCGCGGCACCGTCTTCGTCCCCGATCTGGGCCGCCGCTTCAGCTCGCAGATCAGCCAGCTTTCGCCGGGCCAGTTGCGGGTCAAGGGCTGCATATTGGGCGGCCTCATCTGCAAGTCGCAGCTCTGGACCCGGATAGACCGGTTGCCGGGGCAGTCATGATCCGGTTCCGCCGCGCCCGTCTCTGGCTGATCCCCGGCCTGCTCGCGGCGGCAGCGCTGTTGCTGTCGACCTCCAACGCCAGCAATCCGGCGCGGGCAGCGGCCGATCCCGTGCCCGGCGCGACGGGGCCGGTCGCGGAAAGCCAATATAGCCTCCTGCCGCTGGGCCGGATCGCCGTCTATCGGCCCGCGGGCGCGCCGAGCGGCGTCGTGCTGGCGCTGTCGGACAGCCATGGCTGGGACGATGACAGCGCCGACACCGCGCGCCTGTTGGCGGCCCGCGGCGCGCTGGTGGCGGGCATCTCCACGCCTGCCTTCCTGCAGGCGTTGCAGGCCTCGCGCCGTTGCATCAACCCCAATTACGGCATCATCGCGCTGGCCCGCGACCTGCAGCACCGGCTCGCGCTGCCCATGTATGACAAGCCGGTCCTGATCGGCCGGGGCGAGGGGGCGGCGCTGGCCTATGCGACGCTCGCCGCCGGACCCAATGGCGCGTATAAAGCGGTGTTCTCGCAGGACTTCACGCCGCTTCTGGATGGCGGCCGGTCCTGGTGCCGGTCGGGCAGCCTGAAGGTCGCCGCCATCGTCCGTCCCCATCATGGCTTCGCCTTCGCCCCCAGCCGCCGGCTCCCTTCGCCCTGGATCGCGCTGGCCGAAGCCCCACGCCCCGCATTGCAGCGCTTCGTCGCCCGCACCGGCAGCGGCAGGCTGGTAACCGTCGCGAGGGGAGAGGGGGAGGTCGCGCTGCTCTCCCAGATCCGGCCTTTCCTCGCCGCGCCACCCGCCGATGCCGCGCTGCCCGCGGGATTGCCGCTGAACATCGTCACCGATGCCGCCTCGCCCCGCACCGACATGATGGCGGTCATCTATTCGGGCGACGGCGGCTGGGTCGGGCTGGACAAGGATGTGGCGGGCCAGCTCGCCCATGCGGGCATCCCCGTCGTCGGCGTCGACAGCCTGTCCTATTTCTGGAGCCAGCGCACGCCCCACGGCGCCGCCCTCGACCTCAGCGCCATCATCCGCGGCTATTCGCGCCATTGGCGGCGGCCCCGCGTCCTGCTAGTCGGCTACAGCTTCGGCGCGGATGTGCTGCCCTATATCGTCGGCGGCCTGCCCGCGCCCCAGCGCGCGCAGGTGCAGCGCCTCTCGCTGCTGGGCCTCAGCCCCAGCGCCGATTTCCAGTTTCACATGAGTAGCTGGCTGAACATGGATTCGAACCGCCAATATCCGACCATTCCCGCCATAGCGCGGCTGCGCGGCCTGCCCATGCTCTGCGTGCGCGGAACGCTGGAGAATGACAGCGCCTGCCCCTCCATCCCCCAAGGATTGGCGCAGATGGTGGTCGTCCCCGGCGGCCATCATTTCGACCGCAACGCCCCCCTGCTCGTGACTCATATGCTCAAGGGGCTGACGATATGATCCTGGTAGAGCGGATCAAGGCCTGGAAAGCGCCGCTGACGGTCGCCGTCACGCTGGCGGTGGCGGCGCTGGGGCTGGTGGCGCTGCACGGCCTGCTGGCGGAAGTACGGCTGAAGGACATCCGCCATGCCGTGCATCTGATCGCCGGCTGGCGGCTGGCGGCGGCGCTGGCGCTGACGGCGGCGAGCTACATTGCGCTCACCTTCTACGACTATGTCGCGCTGCGGATCGTCGGGCGGCCCCTGCCGTGGCGGACGGCGGCGCTGGCGTCCTTCTGCAGCTACACGCTCAGCCACAATCTCGGCCTCTCGCTGCTGACCGGCGGGTCGGCGCGCTACCGCATCTACACCGCCGCCGGGCTGGAGGGCGGCGACATCGCCCGCATCATCGCCTCGGCGGGCCTGTCCTTCTGGGGCGGGGTATTCGTGCTGGCGGGCGCGCTGATGCTGGTCCATCCGGCCGACATCGGCATCATGGGATGGACGATCGGCATGCCGTGGCAAAGGCTGGCGGGGGGCGCGATCCTGCTGACGGCGGCGGCGGTCCTGCTCCTCCTCGCCCGCCCCGCCCGCGCCCCGCGCCTGTTCGGCTGGCGGCTGGCGGCTGGCGCTGCCGACCCAGGGGCAGGCTCTTGCCCAGATCGGCGTCGCCTGCATCGACCTCGCCGCCGCCAGCGCCGCGCTGTTCATCCTGGTGCCGGGCATCGCCCCGGCGCTCTATCCCACTTTGTTCCTGGCCTATGGGCTGGCGGTCATCGTCACTCTGGTCAGCCATGTGCCCGGCGGCCTGGGCATATTCGAGGCGGTGATCGTCGCCACCCTGCCCGATGTGGACAGGCCCAGCCTGCTCGCCGCGCTGATCGCCTATCGCCTGATCTATTATCTGATCCCGCTGCTGCTGGGCGTCGTCGCCATCGCCCTGCACGAAGGCAATGGCTGGCGCCATCCGGTCAGCCGGGTGCTGGACGGCGCGCAGGCCGCCGCGTCCGGCATGGCGCCGGTCATGCTGTCGCTGCTGGTGGCGGTGGGCGGCGTGATCCTGCTGATCTCCGGCGCGCTGCCTGCGATCCAGCACCGCATGCGCATCGTCACCGGCTGGCTGCCGCTGACCTTCATCGAAGCGTCCCATTTCGCCGCCAGCGTCATCGGCACGCTGCTGATCCTGCTCGCTTCCGGCCTCTACCGCAGGCTGGACGCCGCCTTCTGGATGACGCGGGCGCTGCTGCTGGCGGGCGCGATCTTCTCGCTGATCAAGGGGCTGGATTATGAGGAGGCGAGCGCGCTGCTGCTGATCGCCGCGCTGCTGCAATGGACGCGGGGCGCTTTCTACCGCCGCACCAGCTTCACGGCCGAGGCGCTGACCCCCGCCTGGATCGCGACGCTGGCCGTGGCGGTCGGCCTGTCGATCTGGATCGGCTTCTTCGCCTATAAGCATGTCGATTATCAGAACGACCTGTGGTGGCATTTCGGCCCGCACGCCAACGCCGCCCGCTTCCTGCGCGCCGGCCTTGCGACCGCGGTGCTGGCGGTCGGCGCCGCCTTCTGGCGCATGTTCCGCCCCGCGACCGCGCCGCGCCTCGCCGACCGCCCGTCCATCACGGCCAGCGCGGGCGCGCTGGCGCTGGCCCAACGGACCGACGCGCTGCTCGCGACTACCGGCGACAAGCTGTTCCTGACCTCCGGCACCGGCCGCGCCTTCGTCATGTACCAGGTGCAGGGACATAGCTGGATCGTGATGGGCGACCCTGTGGGCGACCGATCGGAATGGCCCGACCTGCTGTGGCAGTTGCGCGAAAGGGCGGATGCAGAACAGGGCCGCCTGCTGCTTTATCAACTGAGCCTCGAAGCCCTGCCGCTGGCGATCGACCTTGGCCTCGCCATCGTCAAATATGGCGAGGAAGCCCGCGTCGACCTGCATCATTTCACGCTCGACGGGCCGGACGCCAAGTCGCTGCGCTATGCCGAACGCCGCGCCATGCGCGAAGGGGCGACGTTCGAGATCGTGCCGGCGGGCCGGGTGCCCATGCTGCTGGCGGAATTGAAGGCGATCTCCGACCAATGGCTCGCCGCCAAGGGCCATGGCGAAAAGGCGTTCAGCGTCGGCCGCTTCGACCCCGCCTATATCGCCGCCTGCGACTGCGCCCTCGTCCGGCAGGAGGGAAGGATCGTCGCCTTCGCCAATATCTGGGCCACCGCCAATCGCCGCGAACTGTCGGTCGACCTGATGCGCCACGCGGATGAGATGCCCTATGGCACGATGGATTTCCTGTTCATCCGCCTGATGCAATGGGGCCGCGAACAGGGCTATGACTGGTTCACCCTGGGCCTCGCGCCGCTGTCGGGCATAGAGGCGCGTCGTCTGTCGCCCTTCTGGGCCAAGGCGGGCGCCTTCTTCTTCCGCCACGGCGAGAGCTTCTACGGTTTCGAGGGGCTGCGCGCCTATAAGGACAAATATGCCCCGTGCTGGGAACCGCGCTTCATCGCGGGGCCAAGCGGCATATCCCTGTCCCGCGCGATGATCGACCTGCAAAGGCTGGTCGGCGGCGGACCGGGCAGCGCGGCGACAAGGACGCGGCGGCGCAGGACGCATGCACCGCCGGCGGTGGGCCTGGATGATGAGGGATGCCAGTCATCGGGACGGCTGGCAGGGGCGGATGTGGGTTGAGATTTTCGGCTTGCCGGCTCGGAAGCGGGTGACGCAGAGGGGATGGCCGACGGTCTGAACGCCGCCCTCTCCGGAAGGAGCGCTGCGCCGCCTGATGGCGACGCTAGACCAAAAACATCTTCCGCACATATCGCAAAAATCACGTGATGATATGTTGTAACTTTGCTCGGCCTCGCTTATGTAGCACGCACCATGCCGATCAGCCTTCGCCAGCATCTGCTCAACGGCCGGATCGATCGCATCGCGATCGCTCTGTCGGGCGTGTGCGTGGCGCATTGCTTCGGTACGGCCGTGCTGCTCGGCGTGCTCGCCTCGGCCGGAGGGATTTTCGAAAGCCCGATCTTCCATGAGGCCGGCTTGGTGCTGGCGATCCTGCTGGGCGCGGTAGCGCTCGGCCATGGCGCCGTGGCGCATGGCTTCATGATGCCGGCCGCGATCGGATCGCTGGGCCTGGGAATCATGGCCGGTGCGCTCACCATGGATCATGGCTGGCAGGAAAGCGCCTATACGCTGCTGGGCGTCGCGATCCTGGCGCTTGGCCACGATCTCAATCACCGCGCCGGGCGATAGCCGCTCCAACATCGCGCATGAAAAAAGGGGACCCGGCAAGGTCCCCTTTTTGCCTGGCCGCTGATTCCGGCTCAGATCGGTTTACGGTCCAGCCGATGTTCGCCCTTCACCCAGCGCACCGTGCCGGTGCTGGCGCGCATCACGACGCTGTCGGTGGTGAGCTTGCCGCCCGGCAGCCGCTTGACGCCGGCCAGCAACGATCCGTCGGTGACGCCGGTCGCCGCGAAGATGCAGTCGCCCTTGGCCAGTTCGTTGAGATCATAGACCTTGTCCAGGTCGGCAATGCCCCATTTGCGGGCGCGTGCGCGCTCGTCATCGTTGCGGAACAGCAGCTTGCCCTTGAACTGCCCGCCGACGCAGCGCAGCGCCGCGCAGGCCAGAACGCCCTCCGGCGCGCCGCCCGATCCCATGTACATGTCGATATTGGTTTCGGGATTGGTGGTGGCGATCACGCCCGCCACGTCCCCGTCCGGGATCAGCATGATGCCGCAGCCGATGGCGCGCAGCTCCGCGATCAGCTTCTCATGGCGCGGCCGGTCCAGCACGCAGACGATGATCTCATGCGCGTCGACGCCCTTGGCGCGGGCGACCGCCTCGACATTCTCCTTCACCGACCTGTTGAGGTCGATGACGCCGTCGGGCAGGCCCGGGCCGACCGCCAGCTTCTCCATATAGACGTCGGGCGCGTTGAGCAGGCCGCCCTCTTCGGAAATCGCCAGCACGGCCAGCGCGTTGGGACCGGCCTTGGCGGTGATGGTGGTGCCCTCCAGCGGATCGAGCGCGATGTCGATCCGCGGGCCGGTGCCGATCGCGTTGCCGACCTTCTCCCCGATATAGAGCATCGGCGCTTCGTCGCGTTCGCCTTCACCGATGACGACGGTGCCGTCCATATAGAGGTCGTTGAAGGCCAGGCGCATCGCTTCGACCGCGGCGGCATCGGCGGCCTTCTCATCGCCGCGGCCAATCAGCTTCGACGCGGCGATCGCGGCCGCTTCGGTCACGCGCACCATCTCCAGCACCAGCACACGATCGAGTGTCGAGCTTGCCTGCACCATGTCGTTTCCTCTTCAGCCGCTATTTTGGAGAGCGCGATAGGATGTCGCTCGAACATTGTCGAGGGTGCGCTTTTCGCGAGGGGGATGCAACGGAAGCGCGTTTGTGGCGTTCGCAGCAGGACAAGACCAAGGGCCGCTCCGATGATCCTTCTGCTGATTGCCGCCAGCCTCGCCGCGCAGCCCGATGGCGCGCCGCGCCGGATCGCCAGGGTTCGGCCAGCGCCATGCCAGGCCGTGCCGGCGCTGTGCCTGACCGAAACGGTCGCGCAGGAACCGCGTCTGGGACGAAGCGCGGCTTCAGCGGGCGACGGGAAGATGAGCGCCTACCGCTTCGATGCGCGGCCATGCCGGATCGTGGGCAATATGGGCTGCCCCAAGCGCGCCAATCGGCAGATATTCCGGCTGGGCGAACCCATCGGCCAGACGCTGGCCCGGAGTTTCGGGCTGGATTGAGCGTGCGGAACGAAGAGGGGTGTCGAAGCCATGACCCTCCCGCCTGTGGAAGGGATAGGGTGGGCGCAAGCGGCGAGCTTACAAGCTGGCTGTTGAAAACCGCCGCCGATGTTGCGCCAGCCACCCCTCTGTCGAAGGTCCTGGATGGGTCAATCCCAGCGCCATGCCTTACACCTGCATCTCAATCCAGGATATGCATCACCATCGGCGTTTGCAGCAGGCTGTCCGACCCCGCCAGCCGGTCCAGCGTCTCCCTTACGCAGCGTTCCTCGCCTGCATGGGTGACGATTGCCACCAGCACGCCGTCCGTCTGGCTGGCGCCGCGTTGGATCATGCTCTCGATGGACACGCCGGCGTCGCGGGTCGCCGCCGCGATCTCCGCCAGCACGCCGGGCCGGTCCTGCACCTTGAAGCGCAGATAGGCGCGACCCACGCGCTTGCCCGCATCGGCCGGCTTCTGCTGGGCCAGGGCGGCCACGGGCATGGCCAGCGCGTCGCCATATTCGTCGCGCGCCACGTCGATCAGGTCGGCGACCACCGCCGATGCGGTCGGCCCGTCGCCCGCGCCGCGTCCCTGGAAGAAAAGGCGGCCGACGAAATTGCCCTCTGCCACCACGGCGTTGAGCGACCCGTCGACATGGGCCAGCGGATGGTCGAGCGGCACCAGCATCGGGTGGACGCGCTGGAACAGGCCGTCGGGGCCATTTTCCGCCATGCCGACCAGCCGGATGCGATAGCCGAGCGCTGCCGCCTCCGCGATGTCCGCGGCGATGACATGGCGGATGCCGGTGGTCGCGACCGCATCGAAATCCAGTTCCGTGCCGAAGGCGAGGCTGGCGAGGATGGTCAGCTTGTGCGCGGCGTCGACACCGTCGATGTCGAAGCTGGGATCGGCCTCGGCATAGCCCAGTTCCTGCGCTTCCTTCAGCACCTCGTCGAAGCCGCGCCCTTCTTTCTCCATCGTGGTCAGGATGTAGTTGCAGGTGCCGTTGAGGATGCCGTAGACACGCGCAATCTCGTTCGCGGCCGCGCCTTCGCGCATGCCCTTGATGACAGGGATGCCGCCCGCGACCGCCGCTTCATATTTGAGGGCGACGCCCGCCTTCTCCGCCAGCCCGGCAAGGTCGAGGCCATGATGGGCCAGCATCGCCTTGTTCGCGGTGACGAAGGGCTTGCCGACGCTCAGGCACTGGCGGGCGAGGGTGAGGGCAGGGCCGTCCGCTCCGCCGATCAGTTCCACCACCACGTCGATGTCGTCGCGGGTCGCCAGCGTGGTCATGTCGTCGACCCATTCATAGGGGGAGAGGTCGACGCCGCGATCCTTGTTGCGGTCGCGCGCGGAGATGGCGACGATCTGGATCGGGCAACCGGCGCGGCGGGCGATCAGGTCGGCATTGGTCTGGAGCAGCCGAATGACCCCACCGCCCACCGTGCCGAGGCCGACCAGCGCGACGCGCAGCGGGGCATGGCGGTGCAGATTGGTCATGGCTTCCATTCATCCTTCCTGATCACGAGACGCCGCGCTGATAGCGGCGTCTGCGCTTCTGTCCAAGAAAAAGGAGCCGGCCGCGGAACCGGAAGGCTGCCGCCATCGCGCAATCAGCGCGCCGTCCTTGTCCGCCCGCAGGGGCCCAGGGCGTCCAGGACCATCTGATAATCCGCGCGCGCCAGCTCGGCGTCCTGGGGCGAGAGCGCCCGCACGGACCGGGCCGGCAGCGCGTTGGGCAGGCCGCAGGCCAGGCGGTACCAGAGCAGGCTGCCCGGCGCCGGGGGCCGGGCAGCCTCATCCACGATCTCGCCCAGCGCCACGGCCCAGCGCGGTTGTTGCCCGGGCCGGCGCAGGATGGACAGCGAGACGGGGTCGCCATTTTCCGTGCGCAGGAAAATCTGCGTCTCCCCTTCGCCGGCGATCGTGCCCGCGACATGGAAGGCATCGCCGAGTCCGATGATGCGGGGCGGCGCATCGACGGCGACCAGTTCGGACAGGATCGCCTTCACCCGCTCGGTCTCCGCAGGGGATGCGACGATCTGCGCATCGCGTGCGACGAGCTGGATTTCGCCGGGGCGCCCGCCGGGACGCGCGAACAGGATGACCTGCGCTTTCTTCAGCTTGGGCATCTTGCCCCGCGCATCGAGCGGCGCGTCGTAAAGGTAACGGACGGTGGGGCTGATTCCCCCCTCGCCGCGAATCAGATTGGCGACATTCGCCTCCACATAGACCCTTTGATACCCTGCCGGGACGGTGCCGGCCTGCGCGGGTTTCAATTTGATGATGTTGCCAATCCGCGCCTGTGCCACCAGCGGCGCGGCGTCCGCGATGTCCGCGATGTCCGCATAGGAGAGTCCCGCCACGCGTTCCGATGGTTGCGTTACCATCCGGCCCGAACCCGTCTGAGCCACGGAAATCTGCGATTGTACGGCGGAAATGAGGCAGAGCAGGGCGAGCTTCCGCAGGGGCATGGTGGATTTCTTTTTCATCTTCGTCCTAATGATGGCAGTCCGTGACATGTTTGTCACATGCAAGTCTTTCCGGTGTGTAATGGCGGTCGCAAATGATCATATCGATAAAGCGTTTGCGTGCCACGATGCGCCGCGATAGGAGTTCGCACGGTAGCAAATGGACGGATAGGGGCCAAGATGACCGGGGTAGCCCGGCCAGCTCGGGCCGTTTTTGGCTTATTTGCCGATAATCAACTGGTAAGCTGAGTTAAGGAGTGTCGTTGCCGAATGGCCTATGCTGACCACTCGCAAGGATCGAGTCGCACGATCTCGATCATTATCGTCGCCCTGATTCACGCTGTTCTGGGTTATGCCTTCGTCACCGGTCTTGGCATGAAATATGTCAAAAAGGCGGCGGAACAGCTGAACGTGATCGACGTCAAGGAGGAACCGCCGCCACCGGACGAGGAGCCGCCGCCGCCGCCGCCAGACCAGCCGGTCGAACCGCCGCCGGTCGTCGCACCGCCGCCGATCGTTCAGACCCCGGCCCCCGCACCGCCGATCCAGACGGTCCGGACTCCGCCGCCGGTCTTCAACCCGGTTCCGGTTGCCGCTCCGCCGCCGCCGCCGGCTCCCCCGCCGCCGGAGGTGCCCGCATCCCGTGCGTCGCCGCGCAGCAGCCCGGGCAGCTGGCTCAGCGATGCCGACTATCCGAGCCGCGCGCAGCGTGAAGAACGCTCGGGTACGGCCGGGTTCCGCCTGGAAATCGGCCCGGACGGCCGCGTGACCAACTGCACCATCACCTCTTCGACCGGCCATGCCGACCTCGACGAGGCGACGTGCCGCCTGCTTCCGAAGCGTGCGAGGTTCAAGCCCGCGACGGCAGCCGGGGGTGGTCCGATGTCGGACACGTACAATGGCCGGATCACCTGGCGTCTGCCGGAATGATTTTGAAAAGGGCGGGCGAGCGCCTCCGGATGACTGGACGCCGCCTACCCTTGTTTATTGATCCTTTGAGAGGGAAGTCTTGAACATGTTGATGTATCTCGCAGCAGCTGCCGCGCCCAAGGCGGAGAACCCGTATGGCCTGATGGAGGCCCTTGAGCAGGGCGGCACCATCGCCTGGACCGTCTTCATCATCCTTTGCGGTATGTCGATCGGCACCTTCTACATTCTGTTCACCAAGCTGATCGAACAGCAGAAGGTGATCAACCAGGGCAAGAAGGTTCGTGCGACCTTCTGGCGCGCCGCCACCCTGAAGGAAGGCACCGCCAAGCTGGAAAAGAACTCGGCCTACAAGCAGATCGTCGACGACGGCATCAAGGCCCAGGAAGAACACACCAAGCTGACCGACCCGGTCGAAGCCCATGACTGGCTGCACGGCTCGCTCGCCCGTTCGGAAGCCTCGATCAATTCGAAGCTCGGCGGCGGCCTGGCGTTCCTCGCCACCGTCGGTTCGACTTCGCCGTTCATCGGTCTGTTCGGTACGGTTATCGGTATCTACCGCGCGCTCATCAAGATCGGTGCTGCCGGTCAGGCCTCGATCGACGCCGTTGCAGGCCCGGTCGGTGAAGCTCTGATCATGACCGCCCTGGGTCTGGCCGTGGCCGTTCCCGCGGTGCTGGCCTACAACTTCCTGCAGCGCCGCAACAAGTCGATCGCGGAACAGCTCAACGGCTTCACCGTCGACCTGCTGGCTCACCTGGTGTCGAACGGCGCCGTGAAGCCGACGATCGCCGCTGCCCCGGCCGCTCCGGCCGCCAAGCCGGCCGCTGCGCCGACCAAGGCCTGATAGGCTGAGATGCCGGCAAGGGGGCCGGCGGCGGCTGCGACGCCCGGTCCCCCTTATCGGACGTGGGTCCCGGAATGCCGGGGCGCCATCGACAAGCATGTTAGGAAATAATCAATGGCAATGAGTGTTGGCTCTGACGGCGGTGAAGACAAGCCGATGTCCGACATCAACACGACGCCGCTCGTCGACGTCATGCTGGTGTTGCTCATCATCTTCCTCATCGCGGTCCCGGTCGTCGTCCAGACGGTTCAGCTGCAGCTCCCCAAGGTCGCGTTCGAGCCGACGACGACGAAACCGGAAAACGTCTCCCTGTCGATCACGCAGGGCTCCGACGGTAGCTGTGCGGTCTACTGGAACCTGACCCGCGTCTCCTCCGACGAGCTGCTCGACCGTGCGGTCGCGAAGCTGGAGGCGGACATCAAGAAGGCGGGCGGCGTTGAGAATCTGACGCCCGAGGATCTGCCCGAAGTGCATATCCGCGGCGACATCAACGTTCCCTATCGGTGCATCGGCGGTACCATCTACACGATGCAGCGCGCCGGTTTCCCGAAGGTCGGCTTCATATCCGAGCCCGAGCCGGGTTCGCATACGCAGCGGCTTTAAGTTACAGCCCTTTGTGCCGCATTTTCAGACCTCGTGGCCGGTCCACGTCCATCGATGAAAATGCTCTAGGAGTATCGCCATGGCAATGAGTGCCGGAAGAGACGATGGCGAACCGATGGTGGAAATGAACACGACGCCGTTGATCGACGTCATGCTCGTTCTCCTCATCATGTTCATCATCACCATCCCGATCCAGACCCACGCGGTCAAGATCGACCTGCCGCAGAACGCGCCGCCGACCGACAGCGTCATCGACCCTGTCAAGAACAAGGTGGCGATCGATCCCAGCGGCGTCATCACCTGGAACGGTTCGGCCATCGACCTGCTGACCCTGCGTCAGTATCTGCAGCAGTCGCTGCGGTTGCCGGTCGAACCCGAATTGCAGTTCCAGCCCAATGCCGCCACCCGCTACGTCGTCGTCGACGAAGTGCTGGCGGAGATCAAGCGCGCTGGCGTGACGAAGCTGGGCTTCGTCGGCAACGAACAGTACGGCAATTTCTAAGGCCGTCGGAACCGGAGCCGGCACAACGCCGGAACCGGTTCGGTAGGATTTGCGCATCGAAAGGGGCGCAGGACGGGCGTTCGCTGGATCATCGGACGTCCGTGCGCCCCCAGGGCACGAATACGCCGCCGCCGTCTGGCCGGGAATGTTCGACTTCCCGTTTCCGGGCGCGGGCTGGGGTGACGCAATCGGGCGCGTGATGCGCGGACCTGCATGGGGGCTGCTTCGGCGGCCCCTTATTTTTGCCCGGCCGGGTTCGGCTTAATGCTTTCTTCACCGCGACGGGCGATGATGCGGCCGGTCAAATCGGCATGGGATCATGGGCGCCAAAGTTCAGACAAACCCGTATCACGGCAATAATCGTCTGGCGGATCGCCGCACGGCTGTGATCGGCGTTCGGGTCCGACGCCCGGGCGAGACCTGGTTCAAGAGCCACATCACCGATGTCTCCGAAGTCGGTTTCCGCTTGAAAAGCTTCATGAAACTGGCGGCGGACGATGATCTGTGGATCATGCTGCCGGGCTTCGAAGGCCGCCGGGCGCGTGTGTTGTGGAGCCGGTCGCATGAATCGGGCTGCGTCTTCGAACGCCCGCTGCATCCGGCGATTCTCGATCACATCATCCGGATCAGCCAGTAAACCGGCGGCGATTCGCTTGCTGGCGCGCTCAGTTCAAAGGCCGCCATCACGCCGATGATTGGCGCCCATGGGGACGCCGACCCATCGTCTCCTCCACGGCTGCGGTTCCCCGCTGACGGTGCCGCTGGCCCGCTCCGGACCATCCCATCCGCGTCTCCATCCGCGTCGTCCTTGACCGACGCGGTGAACTTCGCTGCCGTCCATGCGGTCTTCGCCTTGTTTAGCAGCGGCCGCAGCCTTGCCGACGCCGGGCGGTGATGGGCGCGGCGTCGCATCGGACTGGAGCATGATGACGCGACAAGCCTTCATGTCCACGGCCTCAACCCTCCCGTCCATGGCGGCTTTGAGTGTATTGGCGGCGCTCCGACGCAGCCGGGTGGGTCCATATCCTGATCGTCATGAACGGTGCTTGGACCGCCTGTTCTGTGCCTGCCGAAGCGTCATTCCGATCCATCGCGCATCGCCATCAATCCGTCAGAAGAACAGCTTGCGGAAGCTGATCGTCACCGCGCGCCCCAGCGGGTCCAGATAACCCGGCTGGTACCGGACCGGCGTGGTCCCGTTCGCATCGGTCACGCTGCGCCGCTGGTTGAAGAGATTGTCGATGCCGATCGATATGCGCGCCCCGCGCAGGAACGGATGGTTCTTCACCAGCGAAGGCATCTGCCCCAGATTGGCGAACAGGCGCAGGTCGACCGTCGCCAGGCTGCCGAAGTCCAGCCGCGACGCGCCGCCCGCCGTGCCGTTCAGGGCGCCGTCGACATGGGTGCCGCTTTCCCAATCCACGCTCAACCGCGCGCCGAGGCCGTTATTGGTATAGCCCATCCGCGCATTCAGCTCATGCCGTGGCTGGCCGCCCGACGATCCCGTGGCGTCGCCGTTCAGCAGGTCCAGTTCCGGCACGCCGGGCGCGATCAGGATGCTCTCCGTGAAATGCCAGCTGTGATAGAGGCTGAAGCTGAGCCGGCCGCCGCCCCCGCCGCCACGGCCGCCGCCGAAACCTCCCGGCCCGCCAAAGCCGCTGCCGGGACCGCGCGGACCTCCGCCAAAGCCTCCGTCCGGTCCGCCCCGACTGCCTTCGCCGCGTGGCCGCTCGCCGCCATCCTGTCCTTGAGGGGGCTGTCCGCCCTGGCCGCCGCCCGGCCCGCGATTGCCGAACAGGCTGCGCAGGTCCTGCAGCTCCTTGGGCCGCTCCTCAGGCCTGGCGCCGGCGGCACGCCAGGCTTCCACCACCTTCTGGATGTGCGATTTCAGCGGAATGGAAAGGTCGAAGCCCCAGCGGAGCTGCTCGCTCCGCGATCGCAGATAATTGATCGGCCGCGCATCGACCTGCACCAGATTGCCGTCTTCGTCCCGCAGGAAGCGCTGGGGGAAGGCGTCCTCAATGGCGGGGCTCGGCGTCGGGAAGGCCGAGATCGGGTTGCTCGTCCGGCTGTTGGTGTAGGTCGCCGTCAGCGTAAGGTTGGGTTTGTCGAACGGCTTGATATTGGCGCTGAGGCGGAACTGGTCGCGCACGCTCTCCTTGAGGGCGGCATTGCCTCCGCTCAGTTGCGTCACGAAGACGGTCTGTCCGGTCGCATAGTCGAACACCGACACATTGGGCGTGGACACCAGCGGATCGGTGATCTGCGTGCCCGTGGGCGCGGCGCGATCCTGGTTGGCCGACATCAGCAACTGCACGGCGGGCACCGGCCGCCAGCGCATGCCGTACCCCAGGGTCGAAAGCGTGCCGAAGTCGGAATAATGCTGCGCCGCCGCGTTTACATTGACGCCGATGTCGCCCACCGCGCCCAGCACGCCCTTCGACCGGCTGGTGATCGGCAGGTCGACGCTGATCTGCCCGCTGCCGATTTCCCGGCTGTAGCTGTTGTCGCGCTCCTCGCCTGAACGGATCGACGAGCTATCGAAGCCATTGGCCGATCCGCCCACGCGCACCGCGGTCGTCACCGCCCCGGCCGGCAGGTCGAACAGCGGACCCGACAGCAGCAGGTCGCCCTGCACCGCCTTCGATTCCGCCTCCGCCCGGTCGATCACCCGCGTCGACAGCAGGTCGGACGAAAAGCCGCCGAACGGGTCCGCGCCTGCATCGATCGCGCTCTGGATCGCTCCGGTCGCAAACCCCCGGTCGGTCGAAGTCCGGGTGTTCGAATAATCGCCATTGCCGGTGAACGACCATTGCCAGCCGCCGCCCAGCAGGCCGTTCAGCGTCACGCCGACATGGCCGGTCGTGCCCTTGATCTGCTGTCCCAACTCGCCCGCCTGGCGCAGATAGCGATAGAAGCTCGTCGGCGCGGCGAAGGGCGAGAAGGGGTTGCCGGCGGGCAGGTCGAACGCGGCTGCCTGGAACCCTTGCAGGCTGTCATTGTCGGACAGTTCCAGCCGCCCGTTGACGGTCATGGACACCTTGCCCAGGGCGCGGGCCAGCGTCGCATTGGCGGCGAAGCTCTCCGTCGCCGGGCTGAGCGTGCGATGATGAGCCAGCTCGCCGCCGGTCATGCCATTCCCGCCCACCAGAAAGACGTCGATGCCCGATTGCCGGTTGGCCTGCTCACCCTGCACGGTCGGCACCACGCCGCGCTCGCTCTCCAGCAGGGATGCGGCGGTCTTGTACTGCAGGTTGAGGGTGAAGCGATTATCGCCCCGGATGCGCAGCAGCCCGCCTTCCGCCGAGCCATTCTCCCGCCCGCCCTGCGTCGTCGTGCCCGCGCGCAGGTCCACCGTTTCGGCGCGGAAACGCTGGCGCAGCACGATGTTCACCACCTTCTGCGTCGGCGCATAGCCATAGCTGAGCGCCACCTGTTCGGGAAGGATGTCGACCCGCGCCACCGCTTCGGACGGGATGTCCTGAATTTCCGAAAAGCTGGAGATCCGCTTGCCGTTCAGCAGGATCACCGGCGTCCCATTGGTCTGAGGCGACAGTTCGGAGATCATTTCGGATATGGACGTGACGCCCAGGGCGCGGACATCGGCGGGGGAAAGCTGCTGCTCCGGCTTGACATTGCCGACCACCGCGCCGCGTTCGGGCTGGCCGGTGACGACGATCTCATCGGCATCGTCCATCTGCCCGGCCGGGCCCCTCGGCTCCTCGGTCTGCGCCATCAGCGCCCCCGGCGCCGCACTCATCATCAACGGAAACAGAAGACAGGCAAAGGAACGGCGCACTGTTTACCCCTTAGGATCAAACCCTGAATGCCCTCCCTCTAGGGGGAAGTTGTCGCAAGACTCTGGCAATGCCCATAAAGATTTGTCGCAAAATGTAATCCGGCATCGTGCCGCCCGGGTCGGGCCGCATCGCAAAAGACCCTGGCGGCGGGACTGCGACCTGCCATGCCGGAAGGGGATCGCGCGTCTGCCGATTGCATTGCCCGCCAGACTTTCTACACCTTTGCGCATGCGCACGCTCTATCCCGCCATCGAACCCTTCGCTTCCGGACATCTCGACATGGGGGATGGCCACCGCGTCTATTGGGAGCGGGCCGGGACGCCGGGCGCCAAGCCGGCCGTCTTCCTGCATGGCGGGCCGGGCGGCGGCATATCGCCCGACCACCGCCGCCTGTTCGATCCGGAACGCTACGACGTCCTCCTCTTCGACCAGCGCGGCTGCGGTCGCTCGACGCCCCATGCGGAGCTGGAGGCGAACACGAGCTGGCACCTGGTCGCGGACATCGAACGCCTGCGGCAGATGATGGGCGTCGACCGATGGATGGTCTTCGGCGGAAGCTGGGGGTCCACGCTGGCGCTGGCCTATGCCCAGAGCCATGCCGACCGCGTGACCGAACTGGTGCTGCGCGGCATCTTCACCATCCGCAAGCAGGAGATCGACTGGTATTATCAGCAGGGCGCCAGCCGCATCTATCCGGACAAATGGGAACGTTTCGTCGCGCCCATCCCGGAAGCGGAGCGTGACGACCTGCTTCACGCCTATCGGCGCATCCTGACCGGCGACGATCGCGCGCGGCAGATCGCCGCGGCGAAGGCCTGGAGCGTCTGGGAGGGCGAGACCATCCGCCTGCTGCCCGACGAAGCGCTGTCCGCCACGCATGAGGCCGATGATTTCGCGCTCGCCTTCGCGCGGATCGAAAATCATTATTTCGTCCATGGCGGCTGGCTGGAGGAGGGGCAGCTCATCCGCGACGCCGGGAAACTGGCGGGCATCCCCGGCGTCATCGTACAGGGCCGCTATGACATGGCCTGCCCCGCCGAAACCGCCTGGGCGCTGCACAGGGCCTGGCCCGAGGCGCGCTTCGAGATGATCGAAGGGGCGGGCCATGCGTTCAACGAACCCGGCATATTGGACGCGCTCATCCGGGCGACGGACGGGTTTGCCGCCCAAGCGAAAGGATAAGCATGCGCATATGGATGGTGCTGGCGGGGGTCCTTTCCCTGATGGGCTGTGGCGAGAGCAGCGACCGGATCACCGCGGTCGACCGCCGGGATACGCCCGAAACCGGCGCCGCGGCCGCCGTCGCGAAGCTTGACGAGGCCCAGCGCAACGGCGTGCTGGAACGCGCGGTGCGGGCGTCGGGCGCGGCTTGCCCGACCGTCATCCGGTCGGAGCGGACCGAGGTGCGGCCCGGCGTCAAGGGCTGGAAGGCCGCGTGCAATGACGGCACGGCGCATCTGATCGAAATTCAGGCCGACGGCACCGCCAACGTCACCAGCCGCACCCACTGACCGTCGGCTTGGCGCATGTCCCCGTGCGAGGCATGGCGGCTCATGCCGTCAGCCTGCGGCGACATCCTGAAACTGGAGGTTGGCCAGCCGCGCATAGAGGCCCTTCTGCCGCATCAGCGTGGCATGGTCGCCCTGTTCGACCAGCCGCCCTTCGTCCAGCACGAGGATGCGGTCGGCGGCCCTGACCGTGGCCAGCCGGTGGGCGATGACGATGGTGGTGCGGCCCTGCATCAGCCGGCCGAGGGCATCCTGCACCAGCCGTTCCGATTCGGCGTCGAGGGCGGAGGTCGCTTCGTCCAGCAGCAGGATCGGCGCATCGCGCAGAAGGGCGCGGGCGATGGACAGGCGCTGGCGCTGGCCGCCCGAAAGGCGCGCGCCGCCTTCGCCCAGAAAGCTGTCCAGGCCCTGCGGCAGGGCGCGCAGGAAACCCTCCGCATTGGCGGCGCGGGCTGCGGCCCAGATCTGCTCGTCGCTGGCGTCCCATCGCCCGTAGCGAAGATTGTCGCGCGCGGAGGCGGCGAAGATGATGCTTTCCTGCGGCACCATGGCCATCATACCGCGCACCTCGGTCGGATCGGCCTGGGGCAGGGGCACGTCGTTCAGGCGGATCACGCCCGAATCCGGATCGTAGAAGCGCAGCGCCAGCTGGATCAGGGTGGACTTCCCCGCGCCGGAAGGGCCGACGATGGCGACCGTTTCGCCCGGCGCGATGTCGACGGAAATGCCATGCAGGGCCGCCTGGTCGGGCCGTGTGGGATAGCGGAAATGCACGTCCTCGAACTGGAGATGCGCGCCATGCTCGGTTCGCGGCACCGGGACGGGGCGGGGCGGCGGGGTTATCTGCGGCACGGCGCTCATCAGTTCATGCAGCCGTCCGGCGGCGCCCGCTCCGCGCAGCAGGTCGCCCCAGGTCTCCGACAACGCGCCGAACGCGCCTGCGACAAGCCCGCCGGTCAGCACGAAGGCGGCGATGCTGCCGCCCGACAGGCGTCCGGCGGCGACATCCAGCGCGCCCTGCCACATGACCGCCGTGATCGACCCGAAGACCAGTGCGATGACGATGGCGGTCATCGCCGCGCGCAGGGCGATCCGGCGGCGCGCCGTGGCGAAACCCGCCTCGACCGTGCTGTCGAATCGCGCCGCTTCCCGTCCTTCCTGACCGAAGGCCTGCACGATCTTCATCGCGCCCAGCGTTTCCGACGTGACGCTGCCGACATCGGCCAGCCGGTCCTGGCTTGCCCGCGACAGGGCGCGCACGCGGCGGCCAAGGCCGATGATCGCCACCAATATGACCGGAATGCCCAGCAGCAGCAGCCCGGCAAGCTTGGGCGCCAGCGCGAAAAGATAGATGAGGCCGCCGGTGCCTGTCACCACATTGCGCAGCGCGATCGACACGGTCGATCCCACCACCTGGTCGATGATGGCCGTGTCGGCGGTCATGCGCGACGCGATTTCGGAGGGGCGGTTTTCCTCGAAGAAGCGGGGTTCCTGCCGCAGCAGATTGGCCTGGGTGGCCGACCGGATGTCAGCGACGACGCGCTCTCCCAGCCAGGACACGAAATAGAAGCGGGCGGCCGTCGCCAATGCCAGGACCACCACGATCAGGAACAGATATTCGAACCAGCGGCTGATGTCGCCGCCGCCCATGAAGCCGCGGTCGATGACCAGCCGGAACCCGCTGGGAATCGCCAGCGTCGCGGCGGACGAGATCAGCAGCGCGGCGAGCGCCCCGGCGATGCGGCCCGGATAGCGGCTGGCGAAGCGCCAGATCATCGCCAGGCTGCCGAGTGGGGGGCGCGCCTTGTCGCGCGGCGATGGTTGGTCCACATCCTCCATGGCGCCGCGCTCTAAAGGGATTTTGCGTGAAAGGGAACATTTCCCGGTTCCGAAATCCGACCGGGCGCTAACCGGCGGGCGCGATCTCCGCCGCCAGCGCCATGATGCGCTGCGGTCCGGCACGGCCGGTCAGGGCATAGGCCATGTCCCCCGCCTCCCAATAGGCGATGACGTCGTCGGCACGTCGGGCGAGCAACGGGCGCGCCTCCGCCGGCGTTTCGGCCCGGTCCGCGAAGAAGGAAAGCTGCTCCCCCTCCGGCGTGGTGATCGACACCGCCACCGCCGGACTGTCCGGCGTCGGGTAAAGCTGCACGTCATTTATGCGCCACTGGGCCGGTAGCGGCGGCAGGACGATGCCGGTCGAACGCTGTATCTCGCCGGGGTTGAGCGTGGCGCTCTCCACCTGGGACGCCATGCTCTGGCGCAGCAGCCCGGTGCGGTGCGATGCGGCGGCTTCGTCCAGGAAGGTGGTGGCCTGCGCCGCCTGCGGAAATTCGCCCAGCTCGCCCCGCGCGATCCAGCCGGTGGCGACCAGCGCGGCGATGCCCGCCGCCCGGCCGAGATGACGCCATGCCCGGCCATGATCATTGTCATTGGCGACGGGGACCGATGTGTCGCGGCGGCGGCCCACCAGCGTGCCCTTGGTCCCGTCATGCTTCAGGCGGAAGTCGATATGCGGCCAGCGCTTGCGCCAGCGCCGGGCGACGAGCCGCTCGCCGGGACGGGCCGCGTCGTCCAGCAGTACGACCGCGCCCGGGGACAGGCGCGCGAACAGGCTGTCCGCCGCGCCGCGCACCAACGGGTGCACCGCCCAGGGCGGACCGTCGATGATCAGCAGGTCGATGCTGTCGGGCAGGCTGTCGATGTCGTACCAGCGGCCCGGCCAGTCCTCGCTTTCCGCAACCAGCGGCGCGTGGCGCAGATCGGCCGTCAGCCCATGGTCGGCCAGCCAGTTGCGGGTCGCCTGCACGAAGCCGTCATGCTGGTCGAAGCTGGTCAGCCGCCCCCCGCCATGCAGCGCCAGCGCACGCGCGGCGATCAGCGTCGATGCGCCTGCCCCCAGTTCCACCACATGGGCGGGCCGCAGCCGGGCGATTTCCCGCACGATATGGCGGAGGAAACCGACGTCGGCCTTCCAGCTCCCCAGATGCGGCAGGGCGTCATGGGGCAGGCCAAGCTCGTCCAGCAGCGCGCGCTTGTCCGCCTTGCGCCCGCCCGACAGGCTGGCCAGCAGCCAGGGCCAGGTGATCGCGCCGAAGCCGACGCGCCAGATCATGTCGGACAGGCGGCGCCGGGCCGCCACGGCATCGGCTTCGCTGAGGGACAGGAAACCGGTCAATTCTCTGGAGGTCACGGGTGCGCCTATCCTTTATCTGCGGGTCGAGACTGGTTATGCGGCGGGATAGCCGGTTCGCTTGGACCCGTATATCGCCAGCACAGGGAACGCCGATGACACGCATCATATCTGCGACTGTTGAACGTTGGCCGGTCGCCGGGGCCTTCATCATCAGCCGGGGCGCGAAGACGTCGGTGGACGTCGTCATCTGCACCGTGGGCGATGGCGTGCATGTCGGCCGGGGCGAGGGCACGGCGATCTATTATGAGGGCGAGACGGCGGAAGGCTGCGCGGCGGCGATCGACGCCTATGCCGGGCCGCTGGAGCGGGAAGCGCTGCTGAGCGCCATGCCGCGCGGGGCCGCCCGCAACGCGCTGGACTGCGCGCTCTGGGACCTGGAGGCGAAGCGCGCCGGGGTGCCGGTTTGGAAGCTGGCGGGGCTGGAGGAGCCCAAGCCCCTGCCCACCGCCTTCACCATCAGCCTGGGCGATCCGGAGAAGATGGAGGCGGATGCGCGGGCCGCGGCGGGGCGCGGCTTCGGCCTGCTCAAATGCAAGCTGACCGGGGATGGCGACCGGGCGCGGATCGCGGCGGTGCGGGCCGGTGCGCCGGACGTGCGGCTGATCGTCGACGCCAATGAAAGCTGGCATGATCTGGACATTGTGGCGGAGGCGCGGGCCCTGGCGGAACTAGGCGTGGAAATGGTCGAGCAGCCGGTCTTCCACGGCAGGGAAGAGCGGCTGGCGGGGATCAGGTCGCCGTTGCCGCTCTGCGCGGACGAGAGCTGTCATACGCGGGCCGATCTCGACCGGCTGGCGGATTTCGACGCAGTGAACATCAAGCTCGACAAGGCGGGTGGGCTGACCGAGGCGCTGGCCCTGTCGCGAGAGGCGCGGGCGCGGGGATTCCGCGTGATGGTCGGCTGCATGCTGGGCACGTCGCTGGGCATGGCTCCGGCCGCGCTGGTGGCGCAGGGGGCGGACTGGATCGATCTGGACGGCGCGCTGCTGCTGGCGAAGGACCGGGAAAGAGGGCTGGAACTGCGCGACGGGCTGCTGCGGCCTGGCGGGCTATGGGGCTTGGATTAAGTTATCTCCCAGCATGACGAAGGAGGAGAGGGGCGACCCTCAATAACCCAGCGTCAATCCCACCGCATAATATTTCGGCCCCACATTGGCCTTGGCGCGCAGCTTGGGGATCAGCGGCATGGCGAGCGTCGCATAGGGCCGCGTGTCGTCGCCGCTGAAGCGCACGCCCGCGCCGATGGTGGCGGAAGCGGGGAGGGTGTAGGTCGCCTCGACGCGCCCATAGAGCTTCGTATCCCCATCGCGCAGATAGACGCCGCCGCCCGGCGTCAGGCTGAAGCCGGCAATATCCATCGCATAGCCGGCGCCGATTTCCGTGCCCCAATGCCCGTCCGCGCGTCCGTAATTTACCTCGGCCCCGATCCCTTCGGCATGGGCGGCAGGGGTGAAGGCGAGCGCAGCGGCGGCCAGCAAATAACAGGGTTTCATGGCTGTTCCGAAATGTCCGTTCATGGTCGGCCCGGCCTGACTCCCGCCGCCGCACAGGGCAAGCGGGAGCAGGCAAGGCGAGTCCGATATGCGGTCAGGCGAGTCAGGCGGGGGCGCTGCCCCCCGGCTGGTCCACGCGTACCACGGGCTGCACCTCAGGATAGGGCATGATCGCCCGGCCGTCGGGCGCGGCGGTAAAGCTTGTCTGCGTTGGATAGGCGAATTCGATCCCCTCCGCATTGAAGCGCTTCCAGATGGCCAGGCCCACGCGGTGCCGCGACAGGAAATAGTCATGGGTGTCGGGGTCGGGCACGTCGAAATTGAGCTGATAGTCGAGCGAACTGGCGCCGAAGCTGACCAGCCCCGCATTGACGAAGATATGCCCCTCCGCCTCCACGATCTCCTTCAGCATGGCGGGAATGGCGTCGGCCTTGTCCTCCGGCGTCTGGTAGATGATGCCGATGGCGAAGGTCACGCGCCGCTGCGCCAGTGTCTGCAGGCTGGTGATCTCCTTCTGGAGGAGGTTGGCGTTGGAGATCACCTTCTTCTCGCCGCTCATCGCGCGCAGATGCGTGCTCTTAAGGCCGATGCGCTCCACCCGGGCGGTGGTCTGGTCATAGGTGATGACCTCGCCCTGCCGGAAGGGTTTGTCGAAGATGATCGACAAGGCGGCGAACAGGTCGGAGAAGATGCCCTGCGCCGCAAGGCCGATGGCGATGCCGCCGATGCCCAGGCCCGCGACGAGGCCGGTGACATTCACCCCCAGATTGTCCAGCACGACGATCAGCGCGATGGCGAACAGGGCGAAGGTCACGAGTACGCGGATCAGGCCCATGGCGTTGGCCAGGCTCTGGCTCTCGTCCGCCGAGGTGCGCCGTTCCACCAGACCCAATATGATTTCCCGCGCCCAGATGGCGCATTGGAAGACGGCGGCGATGGTGAAGAGGAAGACGACGGTCTTCAGCACCATCTCCGGCGGCCGGGCATAGCTCACCACCAGCCGTGCGGCGACCATCGCCATGAAGAAATGGGTGGTGCGGGCAAAGGCGCGGCCGGCGACGTTGGCAAGGCCCAGAGTGTCGCCGGGATGCCCCTTCAACCGTCCGCCCACGCTGCGCAGCGCCGTCAAAAGGCTGTAGATGGCCACAGCCGCGCCGATGGCGATCAGGATCTGCAGATAGTGGAGCGAGAACCAGTGGACCGTCGACTGCCACATCTCAGCCAGATTGGGCGGGCGGACATCGATCTGCGGCAGGGTTGCGGTGTCTTTCTTGGCGGCCATGAATATCCTTGCGGTTCTGGATGCGGATCAGGCCGCCAGGGGAAGGGCGGTCGAGCCGCCGGCCTCCTCCAGAAAAGCGATCAGTCCGCGTTCGTAACGGGAAAGATAGCGGGTTGCGCGCGGCAGGCGAAGCCCCTGTCGCCATGCATCCTGTCCGTTGCGGCAAAGCTCGATCAGCGCGGGGTGGATATAGCTTTTGCGGCTGATCGCCGGGGTGTTGCCCAGCGCGGCGGCGACCGGCTCGATCATCTGCTTGAGCGACACGCTGCCCGCCGCCAGCGTTTCGAAGGCAATGACGGAAGCGCCCCAGGTGCGGAAATGCTTGGCGGTGAAATCGCCGCCCATGGCTTCGGCTATATAGGCGTTGACGTCGCCCGAGGTGATGGGCCGGGCGACGCCTTCCTCATCCAGATATTGGAACAGATGCTGTCCCGGCAAATCCTGTACGGCGCGAACGAAGCGGACGAGGCGGCGGTCGGTGACGGTCAGCTCATGCTCCCGCCCCGACTTGGCCCGGTAACGCAGGCGCAGCGCCTGTCCGCGCAGGTCGACATGGCGGCGGCGCAGCGTGGTCGCGCCGAAGCTCTTGTTCGCGGCGGCATATTGCTCGTTGCCGACGCGCACCTTGGCCAGGTCGAGCAGGCGCACGACGGCTGCCAGCGTCTTTTCCTTGCGCAGGCCGCGCCTGGACAGGTCGGCTTCGATCCGGGCGCGCAGCCTGGGCAGGGCGCGGCCGAAGGCGGGGCAGCCGGCATATTTCTCCGCCTCCCGCGCGGCGCGGAAATCGAGGTGATAGCGATATTGCTTGCGGCCCCGGTCGTCATAGCCGGTCGCCTGGATATGGCCGTGGGGCGTGGGGCAGAACCAGCAGTCGCGATAGGCGGGCGGCATGGCGATGGCGTTCAGCCGGTCGATCTCTTCCCGGTCGGTGATGCGCGCGCCGCTGGCGTCGAAATAGGCCCATCCTCTTTTCATCGCCCGGCGCGTGATGCCCGGCAGGCTGTCATTGGCATGGACGAGGGAATCGGGCGGCATGGTTTTTCCTCAACCCGCCGTTCCTCGCTTCGTTCCGCAATGCGCGATAGGGGAATGGCTGGAAGTGGCCAATGACCGAAGCGCAACCCTCAATGAATCCGCATGAACCGCATGCCGCTGGGCAACCGCCAATGGAGCGGGTGACGGCGCATCACCGACAGATGGGCGAGCGTCAGCGTCAGGCAAAGGATCGCGGCGGGAATCGCCACGGACTGCGCCACCGGCAGCAGCAGGGCGATTGCCGTCGCGGCGGCCGATCCGCCCAGCGCCAGCAAGGTCGCGCCCGGCTCGCCATCGGGCCCGCGCAGCCAGAAGACGCATCCGCCGACGCCCAGCGCGAAGGCCATGGCGAAACGCGCCGCCTGTGCCGGTTCCGCCAGGCCGCAGCCGATCAGCAGCAGCAGGATCGCGCCCGCCAGACCCAGGCGCGGCATGCGGCCGAGCAGATGGGCGATGACCGGATAGATCAGCAATTCGCCCATGGCGACGGCGATGAGGATTGCGGTGGCGAGCCGGGCCTGCTCCGGTCCCGCGATCAGCGCCACGACCGCCGTCCCGGCCCAGGGCACCAGTCGCAACGGCGCCATGCGGATGTGGCTGATCCACCCCTGCAACCCCGCGCGGGTTTCCCAGCGCCGGTCGGCCAGCCGTAACTGGAAGGCGGCGATGATGAACAGCGCTTCGGCGCCCCATGGCAGCAGCGCCGGCGCGACCAGCGGCGCGGCGAGCACCAGCCCCAGCAGCAGGCCGTGGGCCGCGCCCAATATCTTCAACTCGCCCTTCATGCGGCGCTCCCTTGCGCGACGGGTGTTGCGGGAAATAACGGCTGGCGCGCGGCCAACTTGCGCTTCCGGGTCAAATAGGTGTCGAGGCCGATCTGCAACGACAGCATCATGAAGATGAAGGGCTGATAGGCGATGCCCACGAACAGCGATCCCACCATATAGATGACATGGCCCTGTTGCAGGGCGAGCGCGAAGGGCGACACCCAGGCTTCATCGCCTTCCCGGTTCCGGTACATGCGCCGGATCGCCTCCGTCCGGATGAAGCAGATGAGGTGCAGCAGCGCCCAGAGGAAGAAGCCGAAATAGCCCTGCTCGCCCAGCATCTCGAAATAGGCGCTGTGATAGGCGCGGCCATGGTCGGTGACGATGCGCTTTTCCATGCGCGATCCGGCGGCGTCGATAACCCGTTCCTGCATCACATAACTGAACTTGTTCTGCAGATAATTGTCGAAGCCGCCGCCGCCCGGATGCTCGCCCACATAGTCCAGCGTCCATTTCCACACGGCCAGCCGGGTGGAGGCGCTTTCGTCCTGGCTGTGATTCTCGATGGTCGACATGCGCTGGGTGAAGCTGGCCGGCAGGAAGGGAATCGCCGCCAGCGCCGCCAGCGCCATCAGCGGGCCGTAGATGAACCGCCGCTTCGACCGCATCAGCATCAGCCCCGCCAGCACGGCGATGCAGACAAGGCCCGTGCGCGCCTCCGTGCCGATGGGCATCAGAAGGCAGGCGAAACAGAGCGCATAGGCGAACAGCCTGACCCGCCAGTCGGGCGGAAAGACGGTGCCATGTTGCGACAGCCAGAGGATCAGCGGGATCAGCGAAATGGCGACGGTCGAAATGATGCTGCCTTCATAAAGGCCGCTATTGTTGTCGACCATCAGGTTCAGCACGCCATAGCCGCCCCCCGACAGCGCCGTCTTCATGCCCCCATTGATGATGATCGTGCTGGCGCAGAGCACCATGAACAGGGCCAGCGCCTCGATCCGCAGGCGGGTGCGCAGGGTGACGGGCAGGAAGATGGCGAACAGCATCGCCTTCCATACCCAGGCCCATTTGGTCGCGGCGTTGATCGGGAAGTCTGCCGTCGCCGTGGTATAGCCGCACCAGGCGAGCAGCAGCAGTAGGATCGCCTGCCGCGCAGACAGTCGGCAATCCTTCTTGTCGTCGACCAATATCCACGATCCCACCGCTGCCACGAAGGCGATGAAGGAGATGGGGACGCTGTTCAGCAGGAAATAGGAGAGGCGCTGGGGCGATACGATGTCGATATAGGCATAGACGGCGATCAGCAGGAACGGTCGTCGCAAGCCTGTAAGGAAGAAGGCGCCAAGGAAGGCGACGAAGAACAGGTCACGCATCGCCGCTCTCCGCCTCCAGGCCGGAGGGGGGATCGCGATCCAGGTCGGGCCGCGACAGCAGGCGCCAAGCCGCCAGCAGAATGACGCCATGGCTGATGAGAAGGGAAAGGGCGTCGATCATCGCGTGCTTGAGCTATCCGTCACTTCCAACGTGCTCCTGCGAAGGCAGAAGCCCAGTCCGGACGGCAGGACTTAGGCTCCTGCCTTCGCAGGAGCATGTTGTACTGAAGCCCGAACCCTCCCACCCCTAACCCAACAGAGTTGACGGCCCGTTAAACCTTTTTCGGCAAGACTCGTCGCCATGACACGGATTCTCCATGTGCTGGACCACAGCCTGCCGATGCACAGCGGATACACTTTCCGCACCCGCGCGATCCTGCGGGCGCAATTGGCGAAGGGCTGGGAGGTGCGCGGCATCACCGGTCATCGCCATGCCGCGCCGGGGCCGCTGGAGGAGGTGGTCGACGGCCTGCATTTCCACCGCACGCCCGGCGAATCGACCGGCGGCCATCCGCTGCTGCGCGAATGGCGCGACATTTCCGCCCATGCCGACGCCATCGATATGCTGGTGCGCCAGTGGCGGCCCGACATCATCCACGCCCATTCGCCGGTGCTGAACGCGATCGCGGCGCAGAAGGTGGCGAAGCGTCACGCTATCCCCATGATCTACGAAATCCGCGCTTTCTGGGAGGATGCGGCGGTCGGCAACGGCACCGGGACGGAGGGCAGTCCGCGCTACTGGCTGACACGGCAACTGGAAACCCATGCCGTCCGCGCCGCCGATGCGGTTGCCGTGATCTGCGAAGGCCTGCGCGGCGATCTGGTGGCGCGGGGCATCGACGCGGCCAAGATCATCGTCTCGCCCAACGGCGTCGACATGGACCAGTTCGGCACACCAGTTCCCCGCGACCCCGCGCTGACCGCGAAACTGGGGCTGGAGGGCGCCGACGTCGTCGGCTTCATCGGCAGCTTCTACGATTATGAGGGGCTGGACGACCTGATCGCCGCCCTGCCGAAACTCGTGCGCGCCCGCCCGAAGGCGAAGCTGCTGCTGGTCGGCGGCGGCCCGTGCGAGCAGGCCTTGCGCGACCGGGCCATGGCCTCGCCCTTTGCCGACCATGTCGTCTTCGTCGGTCGCGTGCCGCACGATCAGGTCGAGGATTATTATGCGCAGGTCGACATCCTCGCCTATCCGCGCAAGTCGATGCGCCTCACCGATCTGGTGACGCCGTTGAAGCCGCTGGAGGCGATGGCGCAGGGTCGGCTGGTCGCCGCGTCCAGCGTCGGCGGCCATCGCGAACTGATCGAACATGGCGTCACCGGCACGCTGTTCGCGCCTGACGATCCGCCCGCCCTTGCCGCCGCGGTGGCGGGGATGTTCGCGGATCGCGGCTTCTGGGAAGAGCGGCGCGCGGCGGCGCGCGCCTTTGTGGAGCGGGAGCGTAACTGGTCGTCAAACATTCTTCGCTACGAACCCGTCTATCGGCAATTGCTGGCGCGCCCTGAAGGGGCGCGGGCGGCGGCGTGAGAAGAATGCCTGGGCTGCTGAAGGCGCTTTCGGGCGCGCTCGGGGCCGGGCTGCTCCTCTTCTCGCTGCCCACAGGGCTGGTCGAAACGGTCGTGGCGTCGAGTGGCCTTAGCGAAGCCATCCCGGCCGCCGCGCCGCCGCTGGGACTGAAGGCCCGTCTGCTGCTGGCGGGTTTCGGCGCGGCGATGGTCCTGGGCCTGATCTGGGCGGGACAAAGGGAAAAGCGCGTCGCTCTGCTGACGCATGACAAGCAAGGGCGCGGGAACGGCGCCGCAGGAGTGAGTGAAATGGGTTTTGCATTGTCGAAGCTGAACTGGCTGTCGCGTGACCGGAGCAGGTCGGGTCCGGCGCTGCGCCGTGCCGACGCCCATCCCGACGCCCCCGCGCGTCCGCCGATCTTCGCCAGCCGCGACTTTGGCGGCCTCGATATTTTCGCCCGCACCGCGCCCGGACGCGAAGATGGGGAGGCGGAGGCCGCTGTCGAGGCGCCCATCACCGCGCCGGGCAGCCTTTCCATTCCCGGCATGCCGGACAAGATGACGGAGGAAACGGCCTTCGCACGCCTGCAGCGGGCGTTTTCGCCGGAGACCGTCGATGCCGACCCTCAGGAGATCGCGCAGCCGGCGCAGCCCGAGACCGCTCCCGCGCCTGCGCCCATCGCGCATCTTTCATTGGCGGAGCTGACCCAAAGGCTGGAACAGGGTCTTGCCCAGCGCAAGCGCATGGGCCGGCCCGCCTCCGTTCTGGCCGACATGCCGGTCGAAGCCGCCGTGCCCGTGCGCGATAAGGTGGAGCAGGGCGTCGATGAGGCCCTGCGCGCCGCTCTGGGGACTTTGCGGACCATGGCCGGCCGCGCCCGCTGAACCGGCAGGCGAGAGCGCGCTGAAGGGCGCTCTCCCTTGATGGCTTTCACCAGTCCTCTATGGTGAGCGCCGACAATTCGACCCATTCGCCGCCCGGCACCGGACGGCGGCAGTCGATGCTGATGTCCGCGACGAAATGGCCGGACAGGCTCCATTCCGCTTCCTCGATTCCCTGGACAAAGGCTGCGCGCCGCTCGGCCGCATCGGGCCCGGCGAGGGTCAGCGCGACGACATGGTGCCGCCCCTGGAACAGCGCGCTCGCCCAGGGACGGCTGACGGCGCGTTCCACCATGACGGTTCCACCCGCCCGCGCGATCAGTTGCGCCAGCAGACGGGGCAGGGGGTCGCGCGCTTTCGCCGCACCTTCATTTTGGAGCAGATTCCGGATGGGAGCGTTCACGTGGATGCTTGTCATTCGCCCATGCTCCTGCGATATGTGTTCATGAAATGTTATACTCGCCTCTTCATTCTCATGCCGGGTTCGCGGCCCCTGCGCAGGTCGAAGACCAGCCGGGGATCGCGCACGCTCTCGCGGCCGAACCGGGTCGCGGGAATGCCGTTTTCCCGCAGAAATTTTTCGACCTCTCGCAACAGCATAGTCCCGCTTCTCCTCTGTCGATTCGATCCGCCTGCGCGAATCCCTCAGGTGATTTTCATGTTGCCTAATTTCCTACTTGTCTAGGAAAATTCCTATCAGTAATGGATGAGATATGGTCGGTATTGGAGAAGATCCGCGCATGGTGCTGGAGCGGCTGATTGCCGAGCGGGGCGACAGCTATTCCGATCTTTCGCGCCTGCTGAACCGCAATCCCGCCTATATCCAGCAGTTCATTAAAAGGGGCACGCCGCGGAAGCTGGATGAGGAGGACCGGCGCATATTGGCCCGCTATTTCGGCGTGGCGGAGGAAATGCTGGGCGGGTCGGTCCCGCGCGGAACCCCGCCGGTCAGGGTGCGGTCGCTGCCTTCGGTGGTCAGCGTGCCGCGGCTTTCGCTGGGCGCTTCGGCTGGGCCGGGTTCGCTGGACGAGGATGAGCGGGCGGCCGGCCTGATGGCCTTCGACGCCAACTGGCTTCGTCATCTGGGCGTTCGGCCGCAGAAAATATCGATCATCCGCGTCGATGGCGAATCCATGGCTCCCACGCTCAGCGATGGCGATGAGATCATGGTCAATCATGACGACGATGCGGGGCGGCTGCGCGACGGCGTCTATGTGCTGCGGCTCGACGGGGTGCTCATGGTGAAGCGCGTGGCCATGGGGCCGCGCAGGGGTTTTTTCTCCGTGCTCAGCGACAATCCCCATTATCCCGACTGGATCGACATCGATCCGGCGCTGGTCGTGATCGTGGGTCGGGTGGTATGGACAGGAAGACGGCTGGTTTAGGGCGGGTTTCGATGTGATTGAATCAGATCGCCGCTATAATCTCTTTATTGTCCGCGATTTCTTGACCAGCGATCGGTTCGATTGCTGGAAATCGCTCTGGGAGGCAGGCTTTTGAACGACAATGGTGCGGTCATCCGCAAGGCCACCGAATGGCGTGGGGCGCGGCTGGCGCTGGCGACGGTGGTGTCGACATGGGGCTCCGCGCCCCGGCCCCGCGGCAGCCATATGATCGTGCATGAGGACGGCCGGTTCGAAGGCAGCATATCCGGCGGATGCGTCGAGACCGACGTGCTCCAGCGCGCGGCGGAGGTGATCGGGGGACGGCCGGCTAATCTGGAAACCTATGGCGTGGCCGATGGCGACGCCTGGGCGGTGGGCCTGCCCTGCGGCGGGGAAATCAGCGTGCTGGTCCAGCCGGTCAGTCCGGAAGGCTTCGACCCCGCATTGTTCGAGCGGATCGCGGCGGAAAGCGAGAAGGGCAGGGCGCTCACCCTGTCGACGGATCTTGCGACCGGCCTCACGCGGGAAGGGACGGGGGAGGGGCAGTTCCACAACCGCTACGATCCGCCCCGCAGGCTGCTGATCGTCGGTGCTGTACAGATCGCCCAGTCGCTCAGCGCACTGGCGCAGGCAATCGGCGTCACTCCTGTCGTCATCGATCCCCGCGGCCGTTTCCTGACGGAGGAGCGCTTCCCTGGCGTCGAACTGGACGACCGCTGGCCGGACGAAGCGGTTGCGGCCCGTTTTCCCGGCGAATCCACCGCGGTCGTGACGCTCAGCCACGACATCAAGATCGATGATCCCGCCTTGGCGGCGGCGCTGCGTGGGCCGACGGGCTACATCGCCGCGCTGGGATCGCGCAAAAGCCATGCGGCGCGGTTGGAACGGCTGGCTGCTCTCGGCTTTTCGGCGGAAGAACTGGCGCGCATAGACGGCCCCGCCGGCCTCGACATAGGGGCGATAGGCGCGGCGGAAATCGCCCTCTCCATCGCAGCCGGCATGGTCGCGGGCTTCAACGCCAAGCGCTAGAGCCAATCGACATTCAGATGATGACGAGCCGAGCCGAAGACCACCGAAGGTAAAATGGTGGTTTTCCGTGACCCGGAGCGCAGTCTACTCAAGGTATGTGAGCACCGGAAGCACGGAAAAGCGTCATTTGCAGGCCGTCAGGGCTGAATGTCGATTGGCTCTAAGCCAAGCCTCCCCATCGACGAAGGGGAGGGCGGCCAGCCCTAGCAGCACTTCCCCCCATTCCTGCCCCCATAACGCGCCTCCTGCCGCTCCCGGAAGAAGGCTGTCCGGTCCATCGGCGCACGCTCGGGATGATGCGCCCGCATATGGCGCAGATAGGCCTCATAATCCGGCACCCCGACCATCATATGCGCCATCTGCCGCAGCCGGTGGAGGAAGATGCTCATTCCGCCGGCACCAGTTGCGCCGGAATTTCCCGTGCGGTCGGCGCCGCCACCTTCCGCGCGGCGAGGCAGGTGCGGATGGTGAACAGCAGCACCGCCAACACCACGAACAGGAAGACCGCGACCAGCGCCGCGTCGATCCGGTCGTTGAAGATGATCTGCCGCATCTCCGCCATCGACTTGGCGGGGGCCAGCACCTCTCCCTCGCCCGCCGCGGCGCTGAATCGGGCGGCATGCGCCAGGAAACCGACCTTCGCATCGGCGGAAAACAGCTTGAGGAAGCCCGCCGACAGGGTGCAGATCAGCAGCCAGGCGGTCGGGATCAGCGTCACCCAGGCGAAGCGGTCCCGCTTCATCCGGAACAGCACCGCCGTTCCCAGCATCAGTGCGATGGCCGCCAGCATCTGGTTGGAAATGCCGAAAACCGGCCAGAGCGTGTTCACCCCGCCCAGCGGATCGGTCACGCCCTGATAGAGGAAGAAGCCCCAGGCCGCGACGGTCAGCGCCGTTGCGACGACCCCGGGAGCCATGCTCTTGCTGTCCTTGAAGGCGGGCACCGCCAGCGCGATCAGATCCTGCAACATGAAGCGTCCGGCGCGGGTCCCCGCATCCACGGCGGTCAGGATGAACAATGCCTCGAACAGGATGGCGAAATGATACCAGAAGGCCTTCATCGCCGGCCCGCCCATGATATGGGAGAATATCTCCGCCATCGCCACCGCCAGCGTCGGCGCCCCGCCCGCGCGGGAGATGATGCTGTGCTCGCCCACATCCTTCGCGGTCTGCAGGATCAGATCGGGCGAGATGGGGAAGCCCATGGCCGTCACCGCCGCCGCCGCGCTGGCCGCGTCGTTGCCGATCACCGCCGCAGGGCTGTTCATCGTGAAATAGATGCCCGGATCGAGGATCGACGCGCCCACCAGCGCCATGATCGCCACGAACGCCTCCATCAGCATCGCGCCATAGCCGATCATCGGCGCATGGGCTTCGCTCGCGATCAGCTTGGGCGTGGTGCCGCTGGCGATCAGGGCATGGAAGCCCGAAACCGCCCCGCAGGCGATGGTGATGAACAGGAAGGGGAACAATCCGCCCGACCAGACCGGCCCGTTGCCGTTCACGAATTGGGTCACGGCATGCATTTTGAGCGGCGGCGCCATGATGACGATGCCGATCGCCAGCGCTGCGATCGCCCCGATCTTGAGGAAGGTCGACAGATAATCGCGCGGCGCCAGCAACAGCCACACCGGCAATACCGACGCTACCGCGCCATAGCCGATCAAGATCCAGCAAAGCTGCACCGGCGTGAAGGTGAAGGCCGGCCCCCAGACCGGCGAAGCGGCGATGTTCTGCCCATAGACGATGGCGGCGAGCAGCCCGACCAGTCCCAGCAGCGACACTTCACCGATGCGCCCCGGCCTGATCCAGCGCGTATAGGCGCCCATGGCCATCGCCAGCGGCACCGTCGCCGCCACGGTGAACATGCCCCAGGGGCTTTCCGCCAGCGCCTTCACCACGATCAGCGCCAGCACGGCGAGGATGATGACCATGATCATGAAGGCGCCGAACAGTGCGATGGTCCCGGCAACCTGCCCCATTTCCATGCGGATCAGCTCGCCCAGCGACTTGCCGTCGCGGCGCATGGAGATGAAGAGGACCATGAAGTCCTGCACCGCGCCCGCCAGCACCACGCCCGCAATGATCCAGAGCGTTCCGGGCAGATAGCCCATCTGCGCCGCCAGCACCGGTCCCACCAGCGGGCCCGCGCCCGCAATGGCGGCGAAATGATGCCCGAACAGCACCGTCCGGTCGGTCGCCACATAGTCGAGGCCATCGGCCCGCCGGATCGCGGGCGTGGGCCGCGACGGGTCCAGCCGCATCACGTTCCGCGCGATGTAGAGCCCATAATAGCGATAGGCGACGAGGAAGCTGCTGACCGCCGCCACCACGATCCACAGCGCATTGACCGCCTCGCCGCGGGATACAGCCACCACCGACAGCGCCACCGCGCCCATAATCGCTATCATTATCCAGGGAATATGCCGGGTCATCGCTCTCTGATCGCTTGTTCGTTGGAAAGTGCGCACAGTAGAGCCGCAATCTTCAAAGACAATCATCTTGTCCGGAAACCGGACTGCGCGCCCGCTGCCGTTTGAACGGCCAGTCCGTTGCTCCGCCTGCCCAGAGCGCCCACCATATGATCACCGGCTGCGCAGCCAGGCGCGGCCCGTGATACCACCAGCTCAGATGCACGCCGCCCAGCGGAATGTCGTTCAGGGCATGATGGAAATTGGCCGGCCACACGCACAGGGCGTAGAGCGCGAGAGCCATGCCTGCCGCCCTGCGCAGCGGCGTCAGCATCAGGCCGATGGCGCCGGCGATCTCGGCCACGCCGGTCAGCGCGATCGTCATATGGGGTGCGGGAACCCAGTCAGGCGTGATCGCGACGAAGCCGCCGGGCCGGGTCAGGTGCAGGGTTCCGGCCAGGCCAAAAGCCAAGGCCAGGACCATTTGCGCGACCCGTCTCCCTCTGCCGTGCGGCCTCGCGCCGTCGCGAATCATCCAAGCTCCAGTTCAGCCTCATTCTCGCCGTCCCAGACATGGGCGCGCTGCGCATGGACCTTTATCATGACAAGGCCGGGCGTGTCCGGCCCTTCCTCGAACCAGTCCTGCAACTGGCTGTTCCAATGCGCGCGGAACGCATCGCGATCGCGGATCAGGTCGGCGCGGCCCTCCACGGCGATGAACAGCGGGTTCTGCTTCAGCAACCCGGTACGCCCCTGAAAGGACAGGCCGACGCGCGGATCGCGTTCGATGTCCTTCACCATCAGCGTGTCTTCCGTGGTGAAATAAAAGCTGTCGCCGCCATAGGCGACATCCTGGTTGTTGCTCATCGGCCTTGCGCCGATCTGGCCGCCGTCGGCATGGGTCGACAGCATCGCGAAATCGATGTCCTTCATCTTCTCCGCCAGACTGTCGAGCGTCAATTGCATCATCGTCACTCTCCTTGTCCCCTATCGCGCAAACGCATGAAATCAGGGGCGGCTCCACCGGATTCGCCTTGGGCAGGAAAAGAACATATCATGAACATGATCGACCGATTCGCATGGAGCGCAATGTCATGGAAAACCAGCCCGGCAAGACTCTCTTCCGCCTGTTCTTCGCCCTGAAGCCCACATTGCTGATCGGCCGCCAGACGGATCATTTCGCGGAGGCCATCGCCGGCGGCGCCCGGCGCATCGCCGTGGATCACCAGCATGTGACGCTGGCGATCACCTGCGATTATGTCGAATATCCCTATGCGGTGATCAAGGCGCTGATGCGCGCCGGGACAGGCGTGATGGCGGAACCGTTCGACCTGCGGCTGGACCGGCTCAGCATCGGCAACCGGTCCGCCGCCCTGCGTCCGTCCCATAGCGTGCCGTTGCTCGGCACGCTTCAGAAGCAGATCGCGGCGGGCATGAAAGGCGCGGGGGTGATGCTGCGTCCCGGCTGGAGCTTCAGCCCGCACCAGACGCTGTTCTATCGCGACGGCCCGCCGGAACAGCGTCGCGTCGATGGCTTTGGCTGGCATGTCGACCGGTTCATGCTGATATGCAGCCATGTCGGGCGCACGCATCATGAGACCCTGGCCACCTGGACTCTGAAAGGAAGTGGGCAGTACAGCCTTTTCTAGCCGCTTCGGCTCCCGCGAGGAAAGCCTGCCGGGGATCAGCCGGAACTTGCGTCCTGGCCGATGATCCGGGGCGCCCGCACATAGCCGAAGTCGCCCGTGCCCGACCAGGACCGCCCGTCAGGATAGCGCAGTTCGATTCCCGCCAGATCGCGTTCGTCGGCCAGGCGCATGTTGACGCCCATCATGCCGTTTCCGAACCGGGATACCGCGCTGGCGGATAGGGTGAAATGGGTGGTCGATCCGCATCGACCGCAAAACTGGACCTCCGCTGCCGGATCGTCCTTGTCCTCCCGGCAATAGCTTTGCGTGGCGCCCTCGACACGCACCTCGCGGGGGTGGAGATAGGCCCAGTGGGCGCCCGTTTTGCTGCACAGCGTGCAGTTGCATGCATTGATGAACGCCGGGCGTTTCTCGATCGTCAGGCCGATCCGACCGCAGAGGCAGGTGATCCTCACCATCGGCCGGGCCTCACCCTTGGGTCACGCTTTCCAGCACGGCGGCGCGCAATTCGGGAAGTCCCATGCCCTTTTCGCTCGACGTCGCGATGATGTCCGGATGCGCGGCGGGCCGTTTGCGGATCGCCTCGACCACGGCCTCGTGGACTTCCGCAAGATGGCTGGCCTTCACCTTGTCCGCCTTGGTCAGGACGATGCGATAGCTGACCGCCGCAGCGTCCAGCATGTCGAGGATGTCGGTATCGACATCCTTGATGCCGTGGCGGCTGTCGATCAGCACCAGCGTGCGCTTCAGCTTCGCCCGCCCGCGCAGATAGTCGTTCACCAGGAACCGCCATTTGCGCACCATGTCCTTGGGCGCGCGGGCATAGCCATAGCCCGGCATGTCGACCAGCCGGAAGCGCAATGGATCGCCCACATCGAAGAAATTCAGCTCCTGCGTCCGCCCCGGCGTATTGGACGTGCGGGCAAGGCCGTTGCGGTTCGTCAGCGCATTCAGCAACGATGATTTGCCGACATTGGACCGGCCCGCAAATGCCACCTCGTTCACCGCCATGTCGGGCAGGAATTTGAGGTCGGGCGCGGATTTGAGGAAGGCGATGGGGCCGGCAAAGACCTTGCGCGCTTCCTCGATCAATTCAGCCTGTTCCTGTTCGGTCAACGCCCCGGCCTTATTTCGCGGTCGCTGCGCTTAGTTGCGGGTGGCGCTTGTAGAGCCACCATTGCTGCAACATCGACAGGCAGTTGTTGGTGATCCAGTAGACCAGCAGGCCCGCCGCGAAGGGCGCCATGATGAACATCATCATCCACGGCATGATCGCGAACACCTGCTGCTGCATCGGGTCCATCTGCGCCGGGTTCAGCTTGAACTGGAAGTACATGCTGATGCCCAGCAACAGCGCCAGCACGCCGATCCCCAGGAAGGCGGGCGGGGTGAAGGGCAACAGGCCGAACAGGTTGACGATGTGCAGCGGATCGGGCGCGCTCAGATCCTTGATCCACAGCACGAAGGGCTGGTGGCGCATTTCGATGGTGAGCTGCAACACCTTGTAGAGCGCGAAGAAGATCGGGATCTGGATGAAGATCGGCAGGCAGCCCGCGAGCGGGTTTACCTTCTCGCGCTTGTAGAGCTCCATCATCTCCTGCTGGAGCTTGGGCTTGTCGTCCTTATATTTCTCCTGCAGCGCCTTCATCTTGGGCTGCACCGCGCGCATCGCCGCCATGCTGGCGAACTGGCGCTGGGCGACGGGGAACATCAGGCCGCGCACCACGAAGGTCAGGCAGATGATCGCCACGCCGAAATTGCCGATATGCTCGAACAGCCAGTGGAGCAGGGCGAAGATCGGCTTTTCGAACCAGTAGAACCAGCCCCAGTCGATCGCCCGGTCGAACAGCGGGACGCCGGCGTCCTGATAGGCTTCCAGCGTCTTCACCTCCTTGGCGCCGACGAACAGCCGGTTGGTCTGCGTCACTGCCTTGCCCGGCGCGACCATGATGGGGGCCAGCGACACGTCGGTCTGGAACTGCGTGCTGGCACCTTTACGCATCTGGCCGGTGAAGGCGGCCTTCTGGTCGGGAATCAGGGCGGAGAGCCAATATTTGTCGGTGAAGCCGATCCAGCCGCCGGTCGACTGGAAGCTCTGCGTCGCCGGACCCTTCTCCAGATCCTTGTAGTTCACGTCATAATTGGCCGCGCCGTTGAACACCCCCATCGGGCCGACATGGATCGTCCAGGTGTCGGGATCGGCCGAGGGAGTCGCCCGGCTGACATAGCCGTAGCTCTTGACGCCCACCGCGCCGGCGCCGCTGTTCGACACCTTCTGCTGCGCGGTGATCATGTAATTTTCGTCGATGGAATAGCGGATCTCGAAGGTCTGGCCCGCGCCATTGTTCCAGGTCAGCGTGACCGGGCTGGACGGGGTCAGTTCCTTGGCCGACGCCGTCCACAGCGTGCTGCCGTCCGGGGTCTTCACCCCTTCGCCCTGCCAGCCGAAGCCGGCGAAATAGGCGTGCCGGGTGCCGCTAGGGCTGTAGAGGCGAATGGCCGGCGACGCCTTGGCGATCGTTTCCTTGTAGGTCGGCAGCACGATGTCGTCGATGCGCGCGCCCTTCAGGTTGATCGATCCGGTGATCTTGGGCGTGCGGATTGGCACGCGCGGGCTGTCCTTCAGCGCCAGCGCCAGGTCGCGGACCGCAGCGGACCCTTCCGCCGCGGGGGCGGCGCCGGACGGGGTGAGCGGCGTGGTCTTGCCGCCCTCGATCTTCGTGGCCGGCGGATTGGCGGCGGGGAAGAAATATTTGGCGACATAGGGCCAGCCGAACAGGATCGCCGCGGTCAGCAGCACCGCCAGGATGATATTCTTCTTGTCGTCCACGCTTGTCGGCTCCGCCGTATCTCGAAAATTCGTATCAGGGGACCGGATCGTAACCCGAACCGCCCCATGGGTGGCATCGCATTAGCCGCTTCGTGGCCAGCCAGCTACCCTTCACCGCACCATATTTGCCGATCGCCTGAATCGCATATTCGGAACAGGAGGGCGCATAGCGGCAGGAAGGAGGCAAAATGCGCGAAGGCCCAAGCTGCCAGAAGCGCGCGATCAGGATGAAAAGGCGGGCGATCACGGCCTATCCCTGCCATGTCTGCCCCTGCCATGTCTGTCCCCGCCATGTTCTTGCGAGGGCAGGAAGCCCGTTCCGCCGCTGCCTTCCGTCGCCACCTCGAAGCCGGGTTCCTGCCTGCGCAGGGGCGCCCTATCTTTCGGAGGGGAAGGCCGCCCCTTCCTGCGCGGCGCCTCATCAACAGGCCGGCTCATCACCTTGCCCAGCGCCTTTTCCAGCTCCCGGCGAAGCAGGCCGAAGTCGCGCTCAATACCCTCGGCGCGCCCGATCAGCACATGATCCGCTCCGGCTATGCCATGCGCCGGCAACAGCTCCCGCGCCAGAACGCGAAAGCGGCGCTTCATCCGGTTGCGGATGACAGCGCCGCCAATCTTTTTCGTGACCGTGATGCCGTACCGCATCGCCGGATCGCCGTCGCCGCGTTCGCGCACCAGCAGGACAAAGCCTGGCATGGGCGCGCGCCGCCCGCGATTCGCCGCCAGAAAATCAGCGCGCCGGGTCATGACCGCAGGCGCGCGCTCAAGCGGCGCGTCGTTCAGGCGCTCAGGCTCTTGCGGCCGCGTGCACGACGAGCGCGCAGCACGTTGCGGCCGCCGGGGGTCGCCATGCGAGCGCGGAAACCGTGACGGCGCTTCCGAACCAGATTGCTCGGCTGATAGGTGCGCTTCATCGTTCATTCCTCAAAAAACTAAAAGAATCGGGCGTGACAAAAAAGGGCCGCCGGGCGGGCGGCCGCATGTCAGGGGGCGTCCGATAGGCAAAAGGGAGAGGCGAGTCAATGGCGGAGGAGAAGGTCGTGATGGTTTCGAGGACGGTTGAGCGCGATGTCGGATTCCGGTCAAGCGCTGCCGTCCGTGGATCATCATACCGTGGGAACCTGGCTCTCATGAGCCGCCTGTCTCATTCGAGTGCTTCGCAGGAGCACGGTGCATTTCATGGGATGCACTTCAAGGAAAGCGGAAGGTCAGCAAACCACGCGGAAGCCGCCGCTTACTTCCCCCGCGCGGACGCCACCGCGGCCTTCAGGGCGTCATAGCCCACGGCCCCGTTCAGCACCTGACCCCCGATGACGAAGGTCGGCGTGCCGCTTGCCTGCAGTTTCTGCGCCAGCCCGATATTGGACTGGATCTCCGCATCATATTTGCCCCCCGCGATCGCCGCCTGCGCCGCCTTCGCGTCGATCCCGACCTTCGCCGCCGCCGCGAGGATCGTCTCATGCGTTACCTTGCCCGCTGCATAGAGCGCCCGGTGGAAGGGCATATACTGGTTCTTCTCCGCCGCCAGCAGCGACACCTTCGCGGCATCGATGCTCTCGTCGTACAGGATCGGCAGTTCGCGATAGACGACCTTCACCCTCTTGTCCTCACCCACCAGCCTGGCGAGATCGGGCAGCGACGCCCGGCAATAGCCGCAGGCATAGTCGAAAAATTCGACCACGGTCACATCGCCATTGGCGGCCCCTTCCCACGCGCCGGCATAGGGGGTCTCGATCGTCTTGCGACTGGCGTCGATCATGCCCGACATCCGCTTCGCCTGCAGCTTCTCGACGGCTTGCGGGATGATCTCGGGATGTTCCAGGATATAGTCGTGCACGATCTGCTCGATGGCGGCCTTGTCCCCGGCGTCGACGCGGCCCGTGCTCTGGGTGCCGAGCGCCGCGCCCGTCGCGGTGGCGGCGATGAAGGCGAAAACGCCAAGGGTCATCATGATGGTCCTGTTGGAAAGCGCTGCGCGAAAGCTGGGCCGCCTTTGATCTGTCATCGTTTCTTTCGCTTCTGCTCGACGGCTGCGCGGGAAACCATGGCGATATCCTGCGCGCGCAGATAGTCAACCGTGCCCGGCTTCAATCCCTGCATCGCGGCGTCGGCGCTGCGCAGCGCCATCTGGTCCTCGCCCATCATCGAATAGCGTTCCGCCGTCGCCAGCGCGGCGCGGGGCAGGTCGCCGCGATGTTCATAGACCACGCCCAACTGGTACCAGGCGAAGGGATTTTCCCGGTCCCGTGCAATGGCGTTGCGCAGCACCTTTTCCGCCTCCGCGAAATTCGCGTCATTTTCCGTCGCGATCAGCGCATGGCCCAGCAGCGTGGCGATCAACGGCTGGTTGGTCAGTTGCACCGCTTCGCGCAGCGGCGGGATGGCGTCCGCGGGCTTGCCGCTTTCCAGCAGCACCTGCCCCTTCAGTTCCAGAAAATAGGGATCGTGCGGCGCGGCGGCCAGCAGGGCGTCGACCTCCGCCAGAGCCTTGTCCGGATAGGCGCTCTTGTGCCAGGCATAGGCGCGGGCATAATGCGCCGGCAGCGACTGGTCGCTTTCGGGATATTTGAGCAGGGTTTGGCTGGGTTCCGACACGAAGCCCACCAGCTTCGCCTTGATCCGTTCGAACCGCGCCTCCAGCTTCGGGTCCATCGGCTTGTCCCAGGCGGGATCGACCGTATAGACTTCCCGCAGCACGTTGATGCGCTCGCCTGAAAGGGGGTGGGTGCGGCCGTAACTGTCGTCCTGCGGAATGGCGAGGCGATATTCCTGGTTCTGCAGCTTCTTGAAGAATTCCAGGCTGCCCTTGCCCGAAACCCCCGCCTTGCTGAGATAACGCGCGCCGGCAAGGTCGGCGGAGCTTTCCTGCGCCCGCGAAAAGGCCAGGAACTTGCCCATCGCCGCCTGCTGCCCCATGCCCAATATGCCCATGCCCGCTTCCGCGCCGCCCGCCGCGATCGCCGCCGCGCCCAGCACCAGGCTGAGCAGGGTGATGCCGGTCGCCTCCTTCATCCCTTCCCCGTAACGGATGACATGGCCGCCCTCGATATGGCCGAGTTCATGCGCGACCACGCCCTGCACCTGGTTCACATTGTCGGCGGCCGCGATCAGCCCGCTATGCACCCAGACATATTGGCCGCCCGCCACGAAGGCGTTGATATTGGGATCGTTGATGACCAGCACCTGGACATTGCGCGGCTCCATGCCGGCCGCCTGGACCAGCGGCGCTGACATGTCGGCCATGAACGCCTCTGTCTCCGCGTCCCGCAGGATCTGCTGCGCCGCGGCCGGGCGCGACAAGAGGGCGAGCGATGCGGCGGCGATGGCCGCGAAACGAAGCCAGCGCGCGGTCATGCGAGGAAGGTTCGGCATGCAGGGGCGGTGCGGGGCAGGGGAAGAGGCTCCATCGCTGACTGTCAATGCCGTGCAGGGGATGAACGGCAACTGAAAGGCGTTATGTAGCCCATAAAGCGGCAGGTCCAATAGGGGCTTTGGCGGGAAGCGAACACCCACTTTTATCCCTCTCCCTGGAGGGAGAGGGCTGCGCAGACTTGGCAGCTTGCTGCCTAGTCGTAGCTGGGTGAGGGGGGGTGCGATCCAAAGGATCGCGTGGGCCGCAGGCCCGCTCCCCTCTCATCCAGATCAGCCCCGGCTCCTTCGTCGCCAAAGCTTCCCATCCTTCTCCTTCCACGGATAAGGAAGGTCCTGAAATAGCTGCAAAATCCCACCCGGGACTTCAGCCTTCCGAAAATGAAAACGCCGCCGTCCGGCCGCCCGAAGCGGCAAGACAGCGGCGTCTTTCCATCGCCTGTCGGCTTACTGGCCGAAGGTGCGCTGCCACCAGCCGCGGCGCGGTGCGCCATCGTCACCTTCGTCTGCCGCTTCGGCTTCTCCGTTCACGATGACCGTCTCCGCAGCCTCATCCGATGGAACGGCCTCGACGGGCGTTTCAACGGATGGCGCGGTCTCGATGGCAACGGCTTCCTCGACCACCGGATCGGCCTTCTTGCGACGCGTGCGCTTGGGCTTGGCCGGCGCCTCTTCGGCGGCGGGCGCTTCCGGTGCAGCCTCGGCAGCAGGTGCTTCCTCCGCCACCGGATCGGCCTTCTTGCGGCGCGTGCGCTTGGGCTTGGCCGGCGCCTCTTCGGCGGCGGGGGCTTCCGGCACGGCTTCAACGGGCGTTTCCACGGGAGCTTCGACCGCAACGGCTTCCACCGCTTCGGCGGCAGGCGCGGCGCTTTCCTTCGCCTTGCGTGCACGGGGGCGGCGGCGGGTCTTGGGCGCTTCTTCCTCGGCAGGGGCTTCGGGCGTTGCTTCCGCCACGGGCTCCTGAACGACTTCGGCCTCGACGGCTTCGACCGCTTCCTCGCTTGCAACCGAGCCTTCGCTCACCGCTTCCTCGCCGGCTTCGCGGCGGCGGCGTCCGCCCCGGCGGCCCCGACGACCGCGACGACGGCCTTCGCCCTCCGCTTCGGCGGCGGCTTCGGCCGGAACAGCCTCGGTCTCGCCCTCGATCTCGGCTTCCTCTTCGGCGCTGTCGGCGTCCTCGCCAGCCTCGCCTTGGGTCTCCGACTCGGCGCGATGCTCTTCGCGCTGACCGCCGCGACGGCGACGACGGCGGCGACGGCGACGGCCGCCTCCTTCCCGATCATCGCCGCGATCCTCGCCCCGCTCGGCGCGTTCCTCCTGCGCGGCGTCGACTTCCTCGATCTCTTCCTCGTCCAGTTCCTCGATGACGTCGAGATCGTCATCCTCTTCCGCGATCGGCGTATAGTCGACCACCCGCTCCGGACGCGGCCCGCTGGCCTCGACCGACATGCGCGCGCCTTCGACCTCGCCATCGGGCAGGATCGCGATGCGCACGCCATAGCGCTGCTCGATCTCGTCCAGCTCCCGGCGCTTGTTGTTGAGCACGTAGAAGGCCGCTTCCTGACTCGCCCGCAGCGTGATCAGGCTGCCGCGACCGCGCGCCGCCTCCTCTTCCAGCATGCGCAGCGCGCTGAGGCCCGCCGACGAAGCGGTGCGGACCAGCCCCGTGCCTTCGCAATGCGGGCACTGGCGGGTCGATGCTTCCAGCACGCCGGTGCGCAACCGCTGGCGGCTCATTTCCATAAGGCCGAAGCCGGAGATCCGGCCGACCTGGATGCGGGCGCGATCGTCCTTCAGCGCCTCCTTCATCGCCTTCTCGACCTTGCGGATGTTGGAGTTCATCTCCATGTCGATGAAGTCGATGACGACCAAGCCCGCCATGTCGCGCAGGCGCAACTGACGCGCAATCTCCCGCGCCGCTTCCAGATTGGTGGCGACAGCGGTCTGCTCGATGCCATGCTCGCGGGTCGACCGGCCCGAGTTGATGTCGATCGAAACCAGCGCCTCGGTCGGATTGATGACCAGATAGCCGCCGGACTTGAGCTGTACGACGGGATTGTACATCGCCGCGAGCTGGTCCTCGACGCTGGCGCGCTGGAACAGCGACACCGCGTCGGCATATTGCTTCACCCGGCGCGCATGGCTGGGCATCAGCAGCTTCATGAAGTCCTTGGCAGCCTTATAGCCATATTCGCCTTCGACGATGACCTCTTCGATATCCTTGTTGTAGATGTCGCGGATCGCCCGCTTGATGAGGTCGCTGTCATTGTGGATCAGCGCGGGCGCGTCCGACTTCAGCGTCTTCTCGCGGATTTCGTCCCACAGGCGCGCCAGATAGTCGAAGTCGCGCTTGATCTCCGGCTTGGTGCGCTGGAGGCCCGCGGTGCGGACGATGCAGCCCATGGTGGAGGGCAGGTTCATCTCCGCGATGATCGACTTCAGCCGCTTGCGGTCGGCGGCGTTGCTGATCTTGCGCGAAATGCCACCGCCATGGCTGGTGTTGGGCATCAGCACGCAATAACGGCCGGCAAGCGACAGGTAAGTGGTCAGCGCCGCGCCCTTGTTGCCGCGCTCCTCCTTGACGACCTGCACCAGCAGCACCTGGCGGCGCTTGATGACATCCTGGATCTTGTAGCGGCGGCGCAGCGCCATGCGCTTCCGGCGCAGTTCGTCGGCGGCATCGTCGCCCTTGCCGCGACGGCCGCGGCCCCTGCCGTTATCGCCGCCATTGCCGTTCTCGGCCGTTTCCTCGCCATGATCCTCATCGTCATGATGATGGGTGGCCTCGACGACTTCCAGCCCGCCGTCGGCGGCGACATCCTCGTCATCCTCGACCTCGGCGCGCAGCGCGGCCTCTTCCTCCGCATGGGCGCGTTCCTCGCGCAGCAGCGCTTCGCGGTCCTCGCGGGGGATCTGATAATAGTCGGGGTGGATTTCGCTGAAAGCCAGGAAACCGTGCCGATTGCCGCCATAATCGACGAAGGCCGCCTGCAACGACGGTTCTACGCGAGTGACCTTGGCGAGGTATATATTGCCCTTGAGCTGCTTGTGCTCGGCCGATTCGAAGTCGAACTCCTCGATCCGGTTACCTTTGACGACCGCGACCCGGGTTTCTTCCCGGTGGCGCGCATCGATCAGCATACGCATTGTCATTTATTGTTCTCCGGCGCTGGCGGCCGACGGCACTGGGCCGGGCTGCCGCGCGATAGTAAGGGGGCGGCGCGAGTTGCTGCATCGCCCGGTTTGGCATGGGAAATTGCGTGTCTGCTGCCGGGGCAGGGCCGGACCATGTGCCGGACACCACCAACCACGCCGCATCGCCCGGGATCGGGTTCAGCGTGGATTGGAAATCATGCCTCATGCAGCGTCAACCTGTTCGTGCATCGGTTCCGGGCGTTGCCGCCTGCCGGTGCCATCGTGAATATCCCCGAAAGAACGTCGCCCGAAAAGGCGCGTCTCCAAGGAATGTGAATGGGTAGCAGTCAAAATGGCAAGGAGCAACGGCTCCTGGAAATATTGTTTCGCGTCGCGCCACTTTGACCCGAATGGCGCCAGGCGGTTTATCGCCCCTTATGTGAAGATGGTGTTAAGCCTGCCGTTCGACAATGCTTGACGCATCATTCGGTTGTCGTTCGCCTGCGCGCATGAAATTGCGCTGGACGGCGACGGGCCGCGCGGTGCACAAGCGGCGCATGCTCCAAAGTCTTGCGCTCGCAAGCATGATCCTTTCGGCCGTCCCCACTTCCGCCGACCCGCTCCATGGCGACCGGGCGAGCATGCGCTTCGACGCGCCCGCGCATATGGCGCCCCGTCCGGCGAAGCGCCTGCACAGCATCACCGTTCCCATCCCGCCGGTGGCGCGCGGCGTTTCCTTGCCCCCGGTGGAGGGAACGCGCGACGCATCCCGCCCGCTGGTCGTGATCGATGCCGGCCATGGGGGCCATGATCCGGGCGCCGTGAACCGCGACAATGGCGAGCGCGAGAAGGACGTGACGCTCGCCATCGCGCTGGCGATCCGCGACCAACTGGCGCGCTCGGGCCGCGTCCGCGTCGCGCTGACCCGCAATGACGACCGGTTCCTGGTGCTGCAGGAGCGCTACGGCATCGCGCGCCAGCTCAATGCGGACCTGTTCATCTCCATCCACGCCGATTCGGCCGATGACGACCAGGCGCGCGGCGCGACCGTCTACACCTTGTCCGAAACCGCATCCGACCGCGAGGCGGCCCGGCTGGCGGCGCGTGAAAACAAGGCGGATGTGTTGAACGGCGTCAATCTGGGTGGCCAGCCCAGCGATGTCTCTTCGATCCTCATCGACCTGACGCAGCGGGAATCGATGAACCTCTCGGTGGCCTTCGCCCGGCTGCTCCAGCGCGAGGCGGCGCCCTATGTCCCGTTTCGCGGCACGGCGCACCGCTTCGCCTCGCTGATGGTGCTGAAGGCGCCCGACACGCCGTCGGTGCTGTTCGAGGCCGGCTATCTCTCCAACAGCGCCGACGCGGCTTTCCTGGCGTCGAAGGCAGGCCAAGCCAACATCGCCAAAGGCGTCGCCCGCGCGATCGAAGTGCATTTCGCCCGCAGGCTGGCGGTCGGTAACGGCGGTTAGGCCCGTCCTTGCCGTCTTGCCGTCATGCTGAAACAGGTTCGGCAAGACGCTTGGGCAATCAGGACCGGGCCGCCAACGCAGTCCGGCCTCACATGGGCATTCCACTCTGGCGCTTCCCCCATTTTGACCTTACAGCCTCGACCATCATGGAAGAGGCACGCCCCAAATACGCCGCATCGTCCTTTGCTCAGCGCCTGCGCCGCGGCGCGAGCGGCTTTGGGGAACGCCTCCGGCCCCATTGGGACAAGCGCTGGTTCCGCTGGATCGCGATCGGTTTCGGCGGTCTCCTGCTCGCCTATGCGCTGTTCTGGCTGGTCTTCGCGCGCGGGCTGCCCGATGCGGCGACGCTGCTGGAATATGAACCGCCCCTGCCGACCATCGTGCGCGACACCAACGGACAGCCGGTCCACAGCTATGCCCGCGAACGGCGCGTGCAGCTCCAGTATAGCGACTATCCGCCGCTCCTCATCCGCGCCTATCTTTCGGCGGAGGACAAGACCTTCTTCGAGCATCATGGCGTCGACATCCCCGGCTTCATCGGCGCGGTTTTCGATTATGCGACCAAGATCGGGTCGGGCCAGCGCGCCCGCGGCGGCTCCACCATCACCCAGCAGGTGGCGAAGAACCTGCTGATCGGCGACGAATATTCCCCCACCCGCAAGGTGAAGGAAATGATCCTCGCCTATCGCATGGAGGGGGTGCTTTCGAAGCAGCAGATACTGGAACTCTACCTCAACCAGATATTCCTCGGCCGCAACGCCTATGGCGTGCAGGCGGCGGCGCGCGCCTATTTCGACAAGGATGTGGCCGACCTCAAGCTGCATGAGATGGCCTATCTGGCGATCCTGCCCAAGGGGCCCGCCAATTATCGCCCGGAAAGCCCGACCGGCCATGAACGCGCACTCGAACGCCGCAACTGGGCGCTGGGCGAAATGTACAAAAATGGCTGGATCACCGAGGCGCAGCGGAACGAGGCGCAGGCCCAGCCGCTCGGCACCGTGGCCGCGCACGGCTCCAGCTTCGACGCCCGCGCCGGCGGCTATTATATGGAGGAGGTGCGCCGCCGCCTGATCCAGCTTTTCGGGGAGAAGGCGGAGGATGGCCCCAACAGCGTCTATGCCGGCGGCCTTTGGGTCCGCAGCCCCTATGATCCGAAGATACAGGATCTGACGACGACGGCGTTGCGCAACGGGCTGTTGCGCTTCGACGCGGGCAAGGGATGGTCCGGGCCGGTCGCCAGGATCGACATGGATCGCGGCTGGAAGCGCGAGCTGGCGGCGAGCTATATCGACGTGGACTATGCCGGATGGCGCGTCGCCGTGATCGTCAGCCGGGATTCCTCCGCGGCGCAGATCGGCTTTTCCGATGGATCGACCGGCACGCTGCCCGCGGGCGCCGCGCAACTGCCCTATCGCAAGACGGGCGGCCCGGCCTTCGCCGCGATGAAGCCCGGCGACCTGATCGTGGTGGCGCGCAACGGATCGAGCTGGGCGCTGCGCAACGTGCCCGAAGTCTCCGGCGGCATGGTGGTGGAGGAAACCCATTCAGGCCGCGTCCGCGCCATGCAGGGCGGCTTCGACAACCGTCTCTCCTCATACAACCGAGCCACGCAGGCGATGCGCCAGCCGGGATCGACCATCAAGCCCTTCGTCTATGCCGCCGCGCTGGACAATGGCATGACCCCGGCCTCGATCATCGTCGACGGGCCGCTCTGCGTCTATCAGGGCGCGGGCCTCGGCCAGAAATGCTTCCGCAACTTCACCGGCGGCAGCGCCGGGCCGCAGACCATGCGCTGGGGCGTCGAACAGTCGCGCAACCTGATGACCGTGCGCGCCGCCAGCCAGACCGGCATGGACCGTGTCGTGCGCACCATCAAGGCGATGGGGATCGGGGACTACCAGCCCTATCTCTCCTTCGCGCTGGGCGCGGGCGAAACCACGGTGGAGCGGATGGTGAACGCCTATGCCATGCTCGCCAATCAGGGACGGCAACTCAGCCCCAAGCTGATGGACTATGTGCAGGACCGGCGCGGCAAGGTGATCTGGCCGCTGCGCTGGCGCGCCTGCGACGGCTGCAACATGGCCAATTGGGATGGCAAGCCCATGCCCCGCTTCGGCTTCGAAGGGCGGCAGGTGATGAATCCCATGACCGCCTATCAGGTCGTGCACATCGCCGAAGGCGTGATCCAGCGCGGCACCGCCACCGTGCTGGCGGACCTCAAGCGCCCGCTGTTCGGCAAGACCGGCACCACCAACGGCCCGACCAATGTCTGGTTCGTCGGCGGATCGCCGGACATCGTCGCCGGCGTCTATATCGGCTATGACCAGCCGCGCAGCCTGGGCGGCTGGGCGCAGGGCGGCCGCGTCGCCGCGCCGATCTGGAAGGCGGCGATGACGCCGGTCCTCGAAACCATGCCCAAAACGCCCTTCATCGCGCCGGCCGGCATCCGCATGGTCACGATCGACCGCCGCTCGGGCAAGCGCGTCTATGGCGTCTGGCCGACCGACGAACCCAAGCCCGCCGTGATCTGGGAAGCGTTCAAGCCCGAATCCGAACCCCGCCGCTCGATCCGCAAGGAAGAGGTCGCCGCCCAGGACAAGGCCGCCGCCCGCATCGAAGCGACCGTCCAGCGCCGCCAGCGCACTGACAGCGACTTCCTGCAGGACCAGGGCGGGATTTACTGACAGGGCAGGGGGGTGGTCGCTGCCCTCCCTTTCCTTTGACCACGACATGCTGCCGCCAGGGCAGGAGCCGAGTGCTGCCGTCAGTGGAACACCGCATCGCCTGAACCGGGCTCTCATGAGTGCCTTCGCAGGAGCGCTTTGTGCTTAATGGCAGCCACTGTCGAACAGAGCGCCGCCTCAGCCCCTATCCGATAGCCTGTTCCGCCGGGATGTAGGGCAGTCCCAGCGCCTCCGCCACAGCCCGATAGGTGATCTGCCCGTTCCACACGTTCAGCCCGGCGAGCAGATGCGGGTCCGCTCGCAGCGCTTCGTTCCACCCCAGGTCGGCGATTCGCAGCGCATGGGGCAGGGTCACGTTGTTGAGCGCATAGGTGCTGGTCCGCGCCACGGCGCCGGGCATGTTGGCGACGCAATAATGAACGATGCCCTCGACGATATAGGTGGGGTCGTCATGGGTGGTGGGGTGGCTGGTCTCGAAGCAGCCGCCCTGGTCGATCGCCACGTCCACCAGCACCGCGCCCTTCTTCATGGTCTTCAGCATGTCCGCCGAGACCAGCTTGGGCGCGGCGGCGCCGGGGATCAGAACCGCGCCGATCACCAGGTCCGCCTCCGCCACGCATTCGGCCAGATTGGCGCGGTTGGAAAAGCGCGTCTTCGCCCGCGCCTCGAAATGAATGCCCAGCCGCTCAAGCACTTCCGGGCTGCGGTCGAGGATGGTGACGTCCGCGCCCAGACCCGCCGCCATCTGCGCCGCGTTGAAGCCGACCACGCCGCCGCCGATCACAGCCACCTTCGCGGGCAACACGCCGGGCACGCCGCCCAGCAGCACGCCTCGCCCGCCATGCGCCTTTTCCAGCGCGGTCGCGCCGGCCTGGATCGCCATGCGTCCAGCAACCTGGCTCATGGGCTTCAGCAGCGGCAGCCCGCCATGAGCGTCCGTCACGGTTTCATAGGCGATGCCGATCGCCCCCGACGCCATCAACTCCCGCGCCTGGTCGGGATCGGGCGCCAGGTGGAGATAGGTGTAGAGGATCTGGCCGGGGCGCAGCAGGGCGCGCTCCTCCGGCTGGGGTTCCTTGACCTTCACGATCATCTCCGCCGTCGCGAAGATGCCGGCCGGATCGTCGACGATCTCCGCACCAGCGCGGGCGTAGAGGCCGTCATGCGCGCCGATCCCCTCCCCCGCGCCGCTTTCCACCAGCACGCGGTGGCCGTGGGCGGTCAGCTCATGCACGCTCTCCGGCGTCAGGCCGACGCGATATTCGTGATTCTTGATCTCCCTGACGGTGCCTACGATCATGACCATCCTCTCCATCCTTGCCGGCGAAGCTGTAATGTCCGTCAGATAGGCATCGTTCCGGCAATTTGCCCGTTGCGGCGGAATGGAGCGTTCAGGGCGCCTCCCGCACCGGCACCGGCGCGTTGCAGAGGTCGACGCCGCCTGCGGGCCGCTCGTAGAAATCGTCCTGCCGGTTCGCCCGCAGGCGAAGGTAATCGGCAAAGCTCCGCGAGCCGACGTCCATCACCTGATAGCGTGGCCGCTGCGATTCCGGCAGGTCGCTGGCGAGGTGGACGGAGAGGATCGGCAGGCGCTTCTCCCCCGCGGCATAGAAGCCGAGATCGCCGGAGCCGCGTGGCAGGCTGGCGAGCAGGTCCATGCCTTCGATCACCCGGCCGACGACCGCGATATTGCGGTCGAGCTGGCGTGGGGCTTGGCCGATCACGGCGTAAAGCTCGGCGCCGGTTCCCGCGTCCGGGGAAAGGTTCCGCGCCACGCCGACCATGGCATAGCAATGGGGCAGCCAGGCCGACGCCTCGTCCATCGCGACCGGCCAGCCATTGATGAAGCCGGTGCGCGGGGCATAGGCGTCGGGATAGGGCAAGGGTGTCACGGGCGTCTTGAGGGCTGCGAGGGGGCGGGCATAATCCGCCCCGATGTCCGTGGCGACGCCGGAGGGCAGGGCTTTCTTCTCGGTCACATCGCCCCATTGGGCGACATAATTGTCCTGCACGCGGTAGACGCTTTCGCCATCCCACCAGCCCGCGCGGGCGAGTGCGCGGATATTGGCGACGTGGGCGGGCGCGAAATCGGGCGCGAGCTGGATGACGACGCGCTTGTCGCCCTCGACCGTCATGACCAGCAGCGTATCGGCCGCGATGGCCTGCCATGCGCTGGCGGGCGCCTGTGCGACGATGGCGGACGGGGTGGCTGGCGCATCGGCGGCAAGCGCCGGGGAAGGCAGGAAAAGCGCGGCCAGGAAAGCGAGGGAACGGATTTGCATGATGCAATCAAGCATGGGAGGGAAAGGAAAGTAAAGCATCCCCTTGCCTAGCGCGCCGACGCACGATAGGGAGCCGCCTCCAGTGCAATGCGGAGCGGTGGCCGAGTGGTCGAAGGCGCTCGCCTGGAAAGTGAGTATACGTCAAAAGCGTATCGAGGGTTCGAATCCCTCCCGCTCCGCCATTTACCCATCCCTCAGTGTTCATAGACAACCGCCGAAAGGCGCGGCTTTCTGCGGTTATTCGGGTTGTCGTCAACCGCTGCTGTTCGTTGATATTCGCCCGCAGCCCCGTTAAAATGTGGGGAACGGTGTGGGGAAACTCCCGAGTGTGGGGAAGCCTCTCCTCGCTGTGTGTGGGGAATTGACATGGGCAAGCTGACCGCCAATGAAGTCAAAGCCGCGCTGACGAAGCCCGGCACCTATGGTGATGGCGATGGCCTCTTCCTAAAGGTGAGTCGATCTGGCGGCGCAAGCTGGCTTCTGCGTGTCCAGCATGACGGTAAGCGGCGTGACATCGGCCTTGGCAGCGCCAAGCTGGTAACGCTGGCAGCGGCCCGAGCCAAGGCAGCCGAAGCCCGCAAGGCAACTCGCGAAGATGGCCGTGACCTTGTGGCTGAGAAGCGCAAGGCCAAGGCACAGAGCGTCACCTTTCGTGAAGCGGCTCTTACCTACCATGGAACGCACAAGAACCAGTGGTCCAACGCCAAGAGCGAAGATCAGTGGATCAATTCAATGGAAGCCTATGCCTTTCCTTCCCTTGGTTCAAAGTCAGTCGGCAGCATAACCGCTGGCGAGATCATCACGGCCATATCCAAGGTCTGGAGCGAGAAGCCGGAAACCGGCAGGCGGGTAAAGCAGCGCATAAGGGCGGTGCTGAACTTTGCTCATGCTCGCGGCTGGCGATCAACAGAAGCCCCAACAGACGCCTTGGCGGCAGGTAATGGACTGCCGAAGCAGAAAGGGGGCAAGCACCATGCAGCTATGCCCTATGCCGACCTACCAGCATTCATCATCCGCCTCCGTACAGCGGGAGGAACATGGAGCAGGCTGGCTCTGGAGTTCGTCATCCTGACTGCCGCCCGTTCACAGGAAGTTCGGCTGGCGACGTGGAGTGAGATCGACATGGAGAAGGGTCTATGGACCGTTCCAGCCGATCACATGAAAATGCGAATTGAACATGTCGTGCCGCTATCCCCGCAGGCGTTATCCGTTCTTCGAAGTGCCACCGCGATCAGGCGAGAAGGGACGGACTTGATCTTTCCCGGCGTGAACGGCGGTGCCATGTCAGATATGACCCTATTAGGTGTGCTTCGCCGCATGAAGGAGGCCACGACCGTTCATGGCTTCCGTTCGTCATTTCGGACGTGGGTGGCCGAGGAAACGAATTTCCCCGGCGAGGTAGCGGAAGCGGCGTTGGCTCACCAGAATCGAAACGAGGTTGAGCGCGCCTATCAGCGTGGCGGTTTGCTCGACAAGCGCCGGAAGCTGATGGAAGCATGGGGTGCCTATTGCGCTGCTGATGGCGAACAGGCGAGAGTTGTACCAATGACGAGGCGGGCCTGAGGTTAGTACGCAACAACAATCCAGCCCAATGACTGACTAGGAATAATTATAGGGGAACAGCGAGGTGACGATGGCCTCATTGGTCGCCTCAATCGTCCGTAAAAGGCTCGTCACCATCTACCATGGTGTCATTGGCCCCAAAAAACGCTTGCCGGTGTAAGTGAATGTTGATCCGTGCAGCAGCAGCGGTGGACGGACTCCGTATCGCCCCCGGCTCACCGCTGGCTGTCCATTCAATCGTGTAAGTGCCCCAGATGTCAAGACCGGCGGGCCAATCCACGTCCGACACCACCCGTTGAGCTATGTCGGTATAGTCCTCATCATCATCCAATTCTTTGTCGCGCCGGAACGACACCCATTCGCTTTGTTTGGGCAGGTCGATCCGTGGAATGTTTCGCATAGGAACTTGGTCAACGGACGGGGGGCGCGTACTACCCCAATCCCCGTAGACTAACGTAGCGGAGTTATGCCGCCGGACGAGGTTATTATATAGATACCGCTCGCCAACCGGGTTCGTACCCCGGTCGGCGATGTCCGAGAATGAGTCGGGGAAGCTGCTACCCGATATGACAAGCTCAATCTCGGGATGATCGCGGGCAACCCGCGCAACTATTCCCGAAGCCCAAGCCTCCCGGCCCAAAATATCGCGGGACCAACCGGCATCCACAAAGAATGAAACGTCCTGAAACCGGTCAAGAACCTGTTCGACTAACGCTATAGGGTTGGTCACAACCCCGTACTCAATGCGAACAACCAATCCCCGGTCCAGATTTTCTACGTGGCGGGCTTGGGCTTCAAATTGCACGGCCTCGCCGCCGTTAATCCGCAAAACCGGAATAGCCTCGGCTATGCTGGCGACTTTCTCGTAGTAATTTGCGAAGCCGTTTCGGCTTACAAACAATTCGTCAAACTCGGCAGCAGTAGCAAGTTTGCCGCCCGAGTTCCGTTTTATAGGGTCAAGATCAAGAGCAAACCTGCGGTTGCCCATTGCTTCCGCAATCTTTTCCCAAGTCCGGGCAAGGTTTTTTGCATTGGGCCAAGGTCGAGCGATAATCAAAGGGAACAGTCTGTCCTTTGTCGCTGCCGGAAGTTGTGCCAACGCCTTAATCTCGGCAACTCTGGCATGAAGGGTCGGACAATAAGCAAACTGTTCAAGCATCTATTGCCCCTAGGCTACCCCTAATCGCACCTTCATAGCAGGAACCGAAACCCGAAACATAGAGGCTAGTTTTTCTACTGCCTCATCTGTTCTCCTGCCGCCAATCCGTTCTAACTCCCTGCCCACAACCTTTGCTGGCATGACAATATCAGCCGCCAGCCTGTTAGCCTCGGTTTCCTTCCGGGAAGTCAGGTTAGACCGATACATAATGCTATCCACCACACCGGCACCAATATCGTCCCGGTGCAACAGGTAGTGGGCAATCTCGTGCGCAACCGTAAACCGCTGGCGCTCGGGCATCTCATATTTGTTGACCCGAATTTCAAAACCGGCGGGAGCATCGGTCGAAGGCTGGATAAGACCGGAAATCTTGGGGGGCATGGGAGCGCGCACGACTTTTAGGCCAAGCTCATTCGCAAGCTCGCCGACCTTGACCGGAAAGCTCGACATATAACGTCTTACAATCTCGGCTTCATTCTCTCTGACCCTGTTGTCAGCCAGCAGGCTCATGCCACACCACCATTTTCACCTTTATCTTCCTCGCTCCCGTTCAAATCATCTTCACCGACCGGCTGGACGCCTCGGAACATGATTTCTTCCGTTTTGCGCTCAATCATGTCCACAACAACGCGGTCTAACCGGCCGCCTTTTTCAAACCCCTTAGCAAGAAAGTCCTCGGTCTTACCGTGCACCTTCTGTTCAATGGTGGTCCAGCCCAAGAACCCGACCACCGCCAGAAAGATTGCCAGCACCGTCATGAGTAATGACACGGCAGTCAGCATGACCGACACGAAATCAGCGTAAGATAGGGTGTAGCTGCTAGTGCCAAAGTTTCGTGTGAGCGCCCCGCCGATCACTCCCGACACAAGGCAGAGCACAACAACACCGGCTACCTTCAACGCGGGGCCAACTATCTTTGCTGCTCGCTTATCCGCCATCAAATGCAATCCCGACAGAACATTAGAGGAACATATATGAACCCAGCCCTTGAGGTCAACATATGCCACAACCTGCCGAAACCCGCAGCATTCAAGCCCCCATAACCTAATACGTTTATCCCATGATCGCGCCAACCCATTTTGTTCCAGCTTTGGCAGGCGCATGGACAAGAGCGTTGGCAATCGATAATGTCCGTCCGCTGCCCCGACTTTGATCGGAAGGGGCGGCCCGCAATCGGCGGTGAACACAGGCAACTCGGCTACGGTCGGGCGGCCTGCGAAATATAATACCCTCGGGGAATACGCGGGAGGCGTGTTCCTGTGTTCGCGTCGATCAACCGACCCGGCTGGCGGGTCGGTGCGGATATGCAACAGGGGGCGTATGCGTAAATTCTCGGGGCTAGCCATTGTGGGCAGCGCGCTGGCATTGTCCGCCTGCGCAAGCACCGCAGGGCCGAATTTCTATTCCGGCCAATATTACATGGCAGGCGACAAGAACTGCAAGAGAATGTCGAATATCTCACCCACAAGGATCATGTGTTACGACAAGAACGGGAATCCGAAGGGCTACCGTGATGCAATGAATAGTCAGCAGCTTCAGATGTGGCAGTATCAAGTTGCCAACCAACGGGCTGAGATGGAAGATTTGAATAATTCCATCCAGCAACTCGGGCAATCTGCACAAGGCTGGGGACAGCAGTTTCGTCAGCAGGGGCAACAGTTCCAGCCTCCGCAAGTTCAACCAATCGCACCAAACGGTAATGCTGGTCGCGTGACTTACTACCAGTCAGGCAATACGCTCATCGGTTCCAACGGTGTGACCTATCGGTCTGTTGGCGGATCAATCATTGGGTCGGATGGCACGAGATGTCAGGTTGTCGGCCCGCACATCATCTGCTGAACCTCGAATAACAATGAGGACGGCGTGTCCCAGCCGTCCGCCCGACCGTCGCGCCGCAGGCGCGGTGAGGGAGGAGCGGAAGAGGCTGGGCACGCCGTGCTCCAAAATTGGAACCAAGGGAAGAAAACCCTCATCATAACCATCCGTTCTTATAGCGGGGATATGGGATATGACGGTTCAATCTATCTGCTGGCCGTCCGCTCTCCGCTCCCGGCTTTGCTGCATCGGACCCTCCGCTACGCTCCGGGCCGATGAGCAGCCTTCGCTTCGAGCGGCCATCCAACAGAAGGGGAGCGAAGAAACGAACAGCCCTTATGTCACTTGTTGCTGCCGTATTGGTCGGCTTTGCCAACATTTTTTAGAGACGTTCGGCGGCGTAACACTCATGGGGCGAAGCCCCAAAAAAACACGCCCCCCCCCGGGGTGTCGAACCCTGTAAACACGGGGGCACCCCTTTAAGTGGGCAGCTTACGCTGCTTATGAGCAATCTTGCTCTTATATAGGAGGCCCGCATGTCTACTCTGAAGCTGGCTCTTGGCTCGTCCTTCACTGCTGTTGCTGATACAATGAATGGTATTGGTACTACTGTTAAGGCAGTATCCAAGGGAGCGAATGCTCTCAATGACTACGTGGATCAGATGCGTTTCAAGCAGACAGAGGATTACGCTCTTGAACGTAAGGCTTATAAAACTCTGGCAGAGCAAAAGGTCGGTGAGAAAATCCTCCGTGAGGAGGAAAATCTCAACGACTTCCTATCTGAAAGAGAAGGCCGTGCCGAAGCGTTTCAGAAAATTATCTTGGAACTTCGTGCCTAAGACATCTCCCCATCCGAGAGGATGGGGAGATGTATGTTAAATAAAGCTCCAAATGCCTCACTTACTCTGTGTATTTGCCGCCACATGCGAAACATGGGCAATTCGCCTGAATACCAAGGGCTTTCAGGCCTCATCGGTCATGACACAGCGGCCATTGCCGCCACACACCGCAATGGCATCATCCTCCGACACAGCGCCAAGCCCGGTTTCAGCGGCGTTGGCATGGTTCGTTTCTGATGTTGCGGTTGTTGTGCTTGCCGGAAACACAGGCAGGTAGCGTTTCCATGCATCGTGGAAGGCTTCCCGCTTGTAGCCTTTGGGCGTCTGGCCATTGGGCATACGGATCGTGATTGACCGAATGTCGTACTCACGCAGCATCTTACCCAGATTACGGGCATCGATCCTGCGTCCTCGCAGATCGCCCCAAGGCGCTTCGTCATCGGCCAGGAGCTTGTCCAGCAGGTCAGCGGTGGTCATACGATCAGCATCACCAAAGCAAGTACGAATGTCTGCCAGCAATTGGACGCCGAGCGAAGGCTTGCTGTTTGCCTTGGCTGATTTCACCGCTGAGATTGCTGCCTGTCGGCCCAGATCAGGCCAAGGGCCACCGGCGAGATCGGCAACAACGATCAATGGACCCCAGACATCCTCATCCCGGTCGGCAATACTATCAGGCAGTATGGGCCAGCGCTGCGATGCTGCTTCGCGGACCTGATCGGCCCAAGCTGCCAACTCGCCACGCAGAGTATCACCAAGTTTGCCATGAATACGACTGCGATACCGTTCGGTTTTCTCGTCAGGCAAAGGCTTGCGCATCTTCACGACGACCGAGCGGGTCAGGATCGTGTCAGGAAGGATATTTCCGATTCCTGCCATGGCTATCGCTGCAAAGGCGCTCTTTTTTACCGGATGCCACTGCTTGTCTAATAGTTCGTTGCGAAGGATGAAGCCGCCCGTCCCGTGGCCTGCATTAATCAGGCAACGTAGCTCTTCGTCGCCCTTAGCTATAGCGCGACGATCTGGGTGAGAGGTCAGCGACTATCAGGATGAGAACAGATTGTCGCGGCGGGTTCATGGTGCCGGGTTAGAT
>NZ_JAINEZ010000015.1:0-80602 GCF_019873065.1 Sphingobium sp. PNB | reverse complement strand
TCCTCTGTCGCGGCGAAGAATTCATGCACCCGACCCCGCGCCAGACCGCCGTCCAGCGCCAGGTCGAGCGGCGCATAGCCGGTTTCCACCCGCGCATGGGGCTGGGAGGCTGGAACGCCCTCCAGCGATGCGATATGCCGCCTGAGGGCGGCGAGGGTCTTCATCGACTCAGCCATATATTCGTTCCCTGTTTGTTCTTTTCGCCGCAATGGCAGGCGCTGTCAATCGACCGTGAAGGCCCGAGCCGGAAAAGGCGCTGGCGTCGCTCGCACCCCGCAATTTCCCAAACGCTTCCCCCGTCAGCGCTTTTTCTGTAAGTTGTCGCGGCGGGTGTTACCGAGGCGACTCGAAATGCCGGACTGAAAGGCTGCGAGCGCCTGCCAATGTGGGAGAGGGCTTGTGCCGGTTGCGGTAGCCATCGCCATGCTCGTGGTCGGTTCGGTCGCCTTTCACCTGTTCAGTCCATGGTGGCGCACGCCCATCGCATCCAATTGGGGATCGATCGATTCCGCGCTCGACGTGACGCTCTGGATATGCGGGGCGGCCTTTGTCGGGCTGAACCTGTTCCTTGCCTGGGCGCTGGTCAAATATCGCCATCGCCCCGGCCATCGCGCCCATTATGAGCCGGAAAACCCTTCGCTGGAAAGGCGGCTGACATTCTGGACCGCCATCGGCATCGCCGGCATGCTGGCGCCGGGGCTCGCGGCCTGGGGCAAATATGTCTCGGTGCCGAAAGAAGCCACCGTCATCGAGGCGGTCGGCCAGCAATGGCAATGGTCCTTCCGCTATCCCGGTCCGGATGGCGTGCTGGGTGCGGCGGGGGTCAAATATATCACCCCCGACAATGGGCTGGGCCTCGATCCGCTCGACCCGTTCGGCCGGGATGACATATTGGTGGAAAGCGGCGACCTTCATCTGCCGGTCGGCAAGCCGGTGAAGATCGTGCTGCGCTCCAAGGACGTGCTGCACGACTTCTATGTGCCGGAATTCCGGGCCAAGATGGACCTTGTACCCGGCATAGTCACCTATTTCTGGCTGACCCCGACCAAGACGGGCACGTTCGACATCCTCTGCGCCGAACTGTGCGGCACCGGCCACCATGCGATGCGCGGCAAGGTGGTGGTGGAGACGCCCCAGGCCTTCGCGCAATGGCAGGCGCAGCAGAGCAGCTTCGGACAGATTCTGGCGGAGGCGCCGCCGGCCGCCATGTCGATCCTGCTGATCAAGGCCAATGCCTGTATCGTCCCTGCCTCCTGGAGCATTCGCTGATGGCTACCACCCTGGCCGACGACCTGCGCCCGCTGCATCATCCGCATAGCTGGGTCACCAAATATGTCTGGAGCCAGGATCACAAGGTCATCGCCATCCAATATAGCTGCACCGCCATCGGGATCGGGCTGGTGGCGCTGGTGCTGTCGGCGCTGATGCGGTTGCAGCTTGGGTTTCCGGGGGCTTTTCCGGCGATCCAGCCTGACAATTATCTGCAATTCGTGTCGATGCACGGCATGATCATGGTGGTCTACCTGCTGACGGCGCTGCTGCTGGGCGGGTTCGGCAATTATCTGATCCCGCTGATGATCGGGGCGCGGGACATGGTGTTCCCCTTCGTCAACATGCTGAGCTTCTGGTTCTATCTGCTGTCGGTGATCGTGCTGGTGGCGGGATTCTTCGTGCCGGGCGGGCCGACCGGGGCGGGATGGACGCTCTATCCGCCGCAGGCGATCAGCGAGGGGACGCCGGGGCATCAATGGGGCATCGTGACCATGCTGGTCAGCCTCGCCATCTTCGTCGCAGCCTTCACCATGGGCGGGTTGAATTACGTAACCACGGTGTTGCAGGCGCGGACAAGGGGGATGACGCTGATGCGGATGCCGCTGTCGGTGTGGGGCATCTTCACCGCTTCGGTGATGGGCCTGCTGGCATTTCCGGCCTTGTTCGTCGCGGCGATCATGATGCTGTTCGATCATCTGGCGGGCACCAGCTTCTTCATGCCGACTATGCAGGCGATGGGGCAGCCCATGGGCACGATCACCCCGACGCAGGGCGGCAGTCCCCTGCTCTTCCAGCATCTCTTCTGGTTCTTCGGCCATCCCGAAGTCTATATCGTCGCCCTGCCCGCCTTCGGCATCGTGTCGGACCTGATCAGCGTCCATGCGCGGCGTAACATCTTCGGTTATCGCATGATGGTGTGGGCGATCGTGATCATCGGGGCGCTGAGCTTCCTTGTGTGGGCGCACCATATGTATGTGAGCGGCATGAATCCCTATTTCGGCTTCTTCTTCGCCACATCGACCTTGATCATCGCCATTCCCACGGCGATCAAGGTCTATAACTGGCTGCTGACCCTGTGGCGCGGCGACATCCATCTGCGCGTGCCGATGCTGTTCGCCATCGCCTTCATCTTCACATTCATCCACGGCGGCCTGTCGGGCTTGTTTCTGGGCAATGTCAGTGTCGACGTGCCGTTGTCCGACACGTTCTTTGTCGTCGCGCATTTTCATATGGTGATGGGCGTGTCTCCGGTTCTGGTGATATTCGGCGCCATCTATCACTGGTACCCCAAGATATTCGGCAGGATGTGGAACGAAACTTTGGGGAAGCTCCATTTCTGGATCACTTTCCTGGGCGTCTATGCGATCTTCCTGCCGATGCATTATCTGGGGATTTTGGGGGTTCCGCGCCGTTATTATGCGCTGGGCGAGACCGCCTTCATTCCGCAGTCGGTGCATCTCGCCAATGCGTGGATCAGCATTGCGGCGCTGGTCGTCTTCTGCGCGCAGGGGCTGTTCTTCTTCAACATGATCTGGAGCCTGTTCCGGGGGCCTCGCGCCGACCCCAATCCCTGGGGCGCGGCCAGCCTGGAATGGCTGACGCCGGACACGCCGCCGGCGCATGGCAATTGGGGGCCGCATCTGCCGGTCGTCTATCGCTGGGCCTATGATTACAGCGTGCCGGGGGCGGCGCGGGACTTCATTCCCCAGACGGAACTCCAAGCGGAACAGCGCGCATGACCATCCTCGCGCGCCTCACCGAAAAGAGCTGGGAGCCGGGCCCGCAGCCGGTGGAGCGGGATCGGCCGTCGGCGGGGGCGGTGGGGATGGTCGCCTATTTCGGCGTGGCCATGGTGATGTTCTCGCTGCTGCTGGCGGCCTATTTGATGCGCATGGGGCTGCATGCAGGCGCGGAACATGTCCATGACTGGAAGCCGATGCCCGATCCGCCGCTGCTGTGGATCAATACGCTGGTGCTGGCGGCGAGCAGCGTCGCCTGGGAAGTGGCGCGGAGGGAACGGGCCGCGCGCGCGGCAATTGCCGGGTCTGCGCTGGGGGTGCTGTTCCTTGGCGGGCAGTTGTTGCTCTGGCGGCATTATCAGGGGGCGGGCTATACGCTGTCGAGCAATCCGGCCAATGCCTTTTTCTATCTGCTGACGGCGCTGCATGGTCTGCACATCATCGGCGGGCTGTTTGCCGCCGGACGGGCGCTGGCGGCGGCCAATATGCGCAATGTCGCCCTTTGCGCGCTCTACTGGCATTTTCTGTTGATCGTCTGGCTGGTTCTGGCCGCTTTGCTGCTGTCGACTTGAGGATGTATCGCCATGGCTCAGGCTGTCCCAGATAGAGAAGTCATCGCTCCCACATTGAGGGAGATCGCGTCCGACTGGTCCGCCGATCAGGAAGTCTTCCGCCATACCCATTGGGGCAAGGCGATGATGTGGATCTTCCTGCTGAGCGACACCTTCATCTTTTCCTGCTTCCTGACCGGTTATATGACGATGCGGGCGTCGGCTGTACTGCCCTGGCCCAATACGGCGGAAGTGTTCGCCCTGAATATCGGCGGGCAGGACATTCCGCTCGTCCTGATCGCGATCATGACCTTCGCGCTGATCAGTTCCAGCGGCACCATGGCGATGGCCGTGAACTTCGGCTATCAGCGCGACCGGCGGAAAACGACGGCGCTGATGCTGCTCACCGCTTTGTTCGGGCTTGTCTTCCTCAGCATGCAGGCGTTCGAATGGAGCAAGCTGATCTTCGAAGAGGGCGTGCGGCCCTGGTATAATCCGATGGGCGCGCCGCAATTCGGCGCGACTTTCTTCATGATCACCGGCTTTCACGGGCTGCATGTGACCTGCGGGGTCATATTGCTGCTGATCATCGCGTCCAAGGTGGCGCGAGGACATTATGACAAGGCGGGCGATTATTCGGCGGTCGAGATCGCCGGGCTGTACTGGCACTTCGTCGATCTCGTCTGGGTGTTCATCTTCGCCTTTTTCTACCTCTGGTGAGGGGCTTCATGCAGCATGATCCTTCAGCGGCCCATGAGGGCCAGCAACATCCGGTCAGCCTGTATCTGAAGGTCTGGGGCCTGCTGTTCCTGCTCAGCGCCATGTCCTATCTGGTCGATTACATGCATGTGCAGGGGATCGTGCGCTGGGTGCTGATCGTGACCTTCATGTTGCTGAAGGCGGGGCTGATCCTGTCCATCTTCATGCATCTGGCGTGGGAGCGGCTGTCGCTGATCTATGCGATATTGGTGCCGCCGCTGGTGCTGCTGGTGCTGGTGCGGATCATGACGATCGAGGCGAATTACGCCTTCTGGACCCGCGCCATCTTCATGGGCGGAGGGGGTTGAGCCATGGGCCGGATGCATGGGATGGCGGTGGGGCTGTGCGTTGCGGGAGCGGCGGTGACGGCGCTGGGGCTGGGATGGTTCAGCGACAAGCTCTACACACGGGTGCAGCCGGGGGAGCTGGCCTATAAGCCGATGGACGAGATGCCGCCGCGCGTCGACATGGCGTCGATCCAGCGCGACTGGCCCGCCGGTTTCAGCGAGGCGGGGGAAGGCAGCCGGGTGATCGCCTATCATCGGGACATGCGGGGGAAGGCGCCGATGCCCGGGACCGGCGGCGGCGGGGCGGCGGCTGCTCCTCAGGTTGATCTGGGTACCCTGCTCGCCAGCGCGGATGCGGGGGTGGGGAAGCAGAAGGTGCAGCTTTGCATGAGTTGCCATGACTTCACCCAGGGCGGGCCCAACCGGATCGGGCCTAATCTGTGGAGCGTGGTCGGGCGGCCGGTGGCGAGCCATGCGGGCTTTGCCTATTCGCCCGCGATGCAGGGGCATAAGGGGACCTGGGACTATGAAACGCTGTTCGCCTTCCTCGCCTCTCCGGGGCGCGAGGTGCCGGGGACGAAGATGAGCTTCGCCGGACTGCGCAAGCCGGAGGATCGGGCGGCGGTGATCAAATATCTGGCGACCTTGGGGACGGGGGCGCCGCCTTTGCCGCAGCCGAAGGTGGTTGCGGCGCGATAGGGCGGTGGCGGCGGGTCGCATACCACCCCGCTCTTTTCTTGAAGAGAAGTGAAGCCCTTCGACAGGTTCAGGGCGAACGGGGCGTGGGAACGCCCGTGGCTACAGGGGCTGGGCCGCCGCCAGTCTTCCTCGACCAGATAGCGGCTGAGGAATGTCGATCCCTGCCGCGCCGCCGTTCGCGCGATGTGGCGGCGGATGTCATGATCGGTCGATCCCAGCACGGTGCGAAAGGCCTCCATGGCGCTGGCGGTCGGTTCGCGTTTCAGATCGACATAAGGCTGGAAAATATCGCCCAGCGCCTGTTCCCACGCTTTCTCGATCTGGAGCAGCCGGTTTTCCATGGCGCGCCTCGTTCTGCATGAACCTCATCACAATATGGGGCGACGAGGGCGGCGGGACAAGAGGAGGGAGGATGCGGTTCCGGCTTGACTTCAATCAACTGCGTTAATATGAAATCTGCACCATAGGATAATAATATTGCAGCAGGAGAGCCCATGTCCTCCCTTCGCGCCAAGCTCGTCCGGCAATGCCTGCCAGCCCTCCCCCTGCTGGCGCTCGCCATGACGCCGGCCACGGCGCAGGACGCGCCCGCGCAAAAGGTCTATGGCCGCACGCCCGCCGAATCCTCTCCGCCCGCCTGGCCTCAACCGGTGCGCGCCGCCAGGGGCGCGCCCAATATCCTGCTGATCATGACCGACGATGTCGGTTTCGGGTCCAGCAGCACCTTCGGCGGACCGGTGCCTACGCCGACCTTCGACGCGCTGGCGAAGGCAGGGCTGCGTTACAATCAGTTCAACACCACCGCCATCTGCTCCCCCACGCGCGCCTCGCTGCTGACGGGGCGAAATCCGCAGGCGGTGGGCATGGGCTATGTCGCCAATTGGGCGACGGGCTATGACGGCTATAACAGCGTCATCACCAAAAGCGCCGGGACGATGGCGCAGATATTGAAGGAAAATGGCTATAACACCGCCATGATCGGCAAGGGGCATGTGACCCCGGAATGGGAAATGAGCCGGGCCGGGCCGTTCGACCGCTGGCCGACCGGTCTGGGGTTCGAATATTTCTACGGCTTTCTGGGCGCTGACAGCAGCATGGCGGAACCCAATCTGGTCGAGAATATCAATCCGGTCACACCGCCCGCCGATCCCCGCTATCATCTGGAGCGCGATCTGGCCGATCATGCGATAGGCTGGATCGACAGCCAGCATGCGGCCGCCCCCGACAAGCCCTTCCTGCTCTATTATGCCACCGGCACGGCCCATGCACCCAATCAGCCGCCCGCCGACTGGCTGAAGAAATTCCGGGGCAGGTTCGATGCGGGCTGGGACGTGCTGCGCGCCGAAACCGTGGCGCGGCAGAAGAAGCTGGGCGTCATTCCGCCCGGCACCGACGATGCGCCGCATCCGGGCACGCTGCCGCGCTGGGACAGTCTGACGCCAGACCGGAAGCGGCTCTATGCCCGCTATATGGAGGCCTATGCCGCTTCGCTCGCCTATGCCGACGAGCAGATCGGGCGGGTCATCCAGAAGCTGCGCGACAATGGCGAACTGGACAATACGCTGATCATCTACATCCAGGGCGACAATGGCGCGAGCGCGGAAGGCAGCTTCGACGGCAAGCTGTTCGAGCAGTCGGCGCTGAGCGGGGTCAGGGAAGACCCGTCCTACGCCCTCGCCCATATCGATGAGATCGGGACGAAGACCGCCTATAATCTGATGCCGGGCGGCTGGGGTTGGGCGATGAACGCGCCCTTCCCCTGGGCCAAGCGCTATGGATCGCATTTCGGCGGCACGCGCAACGGCATGGTGATCGCCTGGCCGGGGCATATCGAGGATGCCGGCGGCCTGCGCAGCCAGTTCCACCATGTCAGCGACATCATGCCGACGGTGCTGGAAGCGGCGGGGGTGAAAGCGCCGGAGATACTGGACGGCGTACCGCAACAGCCGATCACCGGGATCAGCATGGCCTACAGCTTCAGGGCCAGGGACGCGCCCTCCCGCCGCACCGTGCAGGTGTCGGCCATGGCGCAGAATCTCAGCATCTACAAGGATGGCTGGGTGGCCGCGACCGCGCCCATGGCGACCCCCTGGGAGCGGACGCCGCCCCCGCCGGTGCCGCTGGATCAACGGACATGGCAGCTTTACGACACCCGCAGCGACTTCAGCGAGGCCCATGACGTCGCCGCCGCCAACCCGCGGAAGCTGGAGGCGCTGAAGGAGTCGTTCTGGGCGGAGGCCGCGCTGTCCAACATCCTGCCCATCCACGGCAGCGAGGGCGGGCAGAAGGGCAGGCCAGACCCCAATGAGGGGCGGACGAACTTCGTCTACAGCGCGCCCGTCAGCCATATTCCGGAAAGCGCCGCGCCGGCCCTGGTGGGGCGATCCTTCGCGATCACGGCGAAGCTCGGCATAGCGGCGGAGGGCGGCAAGGGCGTCATCGTCGCGCAGGGCGGACGCTTCGGCGGCTACAGCCTGTTCTTCGACCGGGGGAGAATTGCCTTCACCTATAATCTGACGCCCGCGCATATGACGCGGGTCGTGGCGCCTGCGCCATTGGCGGCCGGCGCGCATGTCGTCGGGCTGGACTTCGCGATGGAAAGGGCAACCCCGACCAGCGGCGCCACCGTCACGCTGACCGTCGATGGCAAGGCGGTGGCGCAAGGGCGGGTCGAACGGACCTTCGCGCAGGTGGTTTCCCATACGGAAGACTTCGACATCGGCATGGACTTGGTGAGCCCCGTCGACCCGGCGGCCTATGACAGCGCGGCGAGCCGGTTCAACGGGCCGCTGGACCGGGTCGAGGTGACGATCAGATAAGCTGGCGGGCGCCGCGCCTCCGCAAGGGGCCCGAACGAGACGAGCGGCTCGCGGGGGCGCGGTTTCAACGGTGGGATTCGGCTTCATCGGCGCGTCCGGAACCGGAGGGCCGTATCAGCCGAGGCCGTCGAACCATTCCTCTACGGAGGCGGGCACGCCCTTGTCCTCCGGCCCCGCCAGCAGGCTGGCGCAGGCGGCTCGCATCACGTCGCGCACATGCGCCTGCAACGGCACCGCGCGATCCTGCGGCTCGCCATGGTCCCAGCGGACCAGCACGCATTGCAGCATCATGTTGCAGAGCAGGATGCGATTGCGGGCGATGTCCGGGTGCACATGCCCGGCCAGCGCCGTCAAATGCCCCATCAGGCGCATCAGGTTCGGCGCCTTGTCCCGCACCTGTGCAAGCAGGCCGGCGTTCAGCGACCAGTAGCGCGTCGCGAAATGCAGCATGAACGCCGCATAGGGGTGCCGTCCCCGGCCATCGGCCAGATGAAGCTGCGGCAGGAACAATATGCCGAGCAGCGCCATCGGATCGTCCAGCCTGCCCTGCCGTTCCAGCCTGTCCAGCATCCCGCCCCGCACGCCCTCCATCTTCTCGGCACGGCTCGCGAAGATGGCGGAGAGCAGCCCTTCCTTCGATCCGAAATAATAGGTCACCGCATTGGTGTCGCCGCAACGGGCGGCGGCTGCGATCTCCCGCATCGAAACGGCGTCGATGCCCCGCTCCGCGAACAGCGCCTCGGCCGCCTCGATCAGCCGCAGCGCGGCGGGGATGGCATGGCGCCTGGGGTGACGTCGGTCGGTCATGCCTTGGCGGACAGGGCGCTCAGTTCCTCCAGATCGAGGTCGCGTTCCAGTTCCTGCAACGTATGTTCATCGATCTCTCCTGTGCGGTGGAGGCGCAGCAGTTCCGCCCGCCCGGCGGCTATGGCCTTCAGCACCAGGTCGAAATGGGCGTGGAGCGTCTCCGAAAACTGCGCCTCCTGCCCGGCATAATTGGCGGAAAGTTCGGCATGGCGCTGATAGCGCTCCAGCAGCCGGGGGTGGAGCAGCGCGCCCTGCTCATCATAGGCGTGCACCTCCACGACGCGGACCTGCGCCTGCGCCATGGCGGCTTCCGCCTCGCTCATCGTCATGCGCGGACGGTCGCTTTCCGGTTCCTCCAGCTTCACCAGCCGGATCACGGCGCCCAGGGTCGTCCCTTGCAGCAATACGGTGCCGATGATGACCGCGAAGGCGGCCGTCAGGATGAAGTCGCGTCCGGGGAAATCGGCCGGCACGCTGAGCGCGACCGCCAACGTCACCACGCCGCGCATCCCGGCCCAGCCCAATATGGTCGCCGCCCGGAATCCCAGCGGGCGATAGCCGCAAAGGCCCGTCGCCCTGAGCCCCGCGATCACCGCGTCGGAACCGAAAACCCAGATGAAGCGTGCGGCGGCGAGCGCGGCCAGTATCGCCAATATCGGCAGCGCCATTTCGTCCAGCACGACGCCGAAACCGCCGACGCGATCGATCACGCCGCGCAGCGACGAACCGATCAGCAGGAAGACGAACGCCTCCATCAGGAAGATCATCACCGCCCAGAAGGCCGTGCCGTTCATCCGCACCATCGCGGGGAAGACGACATGCTGGTACCAGCCGCAGATGAGGCCGGTGGTGACGGTCGCGATCACGCCGGAGGCATGGATGGATTCCGCCAGCAGATAGGACGCCCATGGCGCCAGCAGGGAGGAGGCGATCATCAGATATTTGTCGTCGAGCCGCTTGACCGTCAGCACCCAGAGCGCGCCGATGACCGCCCCGACCAGCGCCCCGCCCACGGCCAGCATGGCAAAGCTCTGCAAGGCGTCGACCATGCTGAACGCACCGGTGACGCCGGCCGCTATGGCGAAGCGAAAGAGCACCAGCCCCGTGGCGTCGTTGAACAGGCTTTCCCCCTCCAGCAGGATGGAGAGGCGACGGGGCAGGTGGACATGCTGCAACACCGCGCGGGCCGATACGGCGTCGGGCGGCGAGACGATGGCGCCCAGGGCTGCGCATGCCGCCCAGGGGAGGCCGGGCACCAGCCAGTGCGCGACCGCCGCGACCACGGCTGTGGTGAAGACCACCGCGCCCAGGGCCAGCGCCAATATGCCGAACATATGCCGCCGCAAGTGACGCAGGGCGATGAACCAGGCGCCGTCCATCAGCAGCGGCGGCAGGAAGATCACCAGCACCAGTTGCGGATCGAGCGAGATCACCGGCAGGCCCGGCAGGAAAGCGAACAGCGCGCCCCCCGCCAGCAGCGCGACGGCGGGCGGCAGGCCCAGCCTGTTCGCGGCATAATGCAGGACGATGATCGCCAGCAGCATGACGATCACCAGTTCGAACAACTGCATCGGGTGCATTGGCCCTCCCCCCCGTCCATCCGCATCATGGCCATATGACATGGAAATCCATCGGCCGACGATGAAAATGCCAGCAGCGCCAGCAGTTTCAAGAGGCGTCTTCCATGCAGCGAAATTCCCCGAAACCGTAGAGGAAAGCGGCGCGCCACTGGCTGCCGGACGGATGGAATTTCACGATAGTCATGATTTTTCAAATAGATAGCCGATCATACTGAATACGTATGTGGGATTCTGTGCAGACCATGGGCGGCGCGGCTATCGGTGACGGCAAGAAACACAAGCAATGCGTCTTGGGGAGGGTCCACAAATGCACATGTCCCATCATTCCATCCTGCGCGCGGCCCTTCTGGCCGGCGCTTCGCTGTCGGTCGCGGCGGCAGCCTCCGCTCAGACCGCGGCTGAGACCGCCGCCCCCGCCGAGCCGCAGGGAGAGGCCATCGTCGTCACCGGCATCCGCGCATCGCTCGCCTCCGCCGCGAAGCTGAAGCGGGATTCGGTGCTGATCGTGGATTCCATCTCCGCCGAGGATGTCGGCAAGCTGCCCGACGTGTCCATCGCGGATTCGCTCGCCCGCCTGCCCGGCGTGACGGCGCAGCGGCTGGAGGGGCGCGACCAGCGCCTGTCGATCCGTGGACTGGGTCCCGATTTCTCCACCACGCTGCTCAACGGGCGCGAGCAGATGACGGTGGGCGACAATCGCGGCGTCGAATATGACCAATATCCGTCCGAATTCTTCCAGAACGTCAATGTGTACAAGAGCGCCGACGCGGCGCTGATCGCGGCGGGGATTTCCGGCACGGTCGACCTGCGCATGCTGCGGCCGCTGGACAAGAAGGACCGCGTGATGGCGGTGTCGCTGCGCGGGCAGATGAACGGGATGGACAAGCTCAATCCCGACGGCAAGCGCTACGGCTATCGCGCTTCGGCCACCTATATCGACCAGTTCGCGGACGACACGCTGGGCCTGTCGCTGGGCTTTTCCGCCTCGCAAACGCCCTCCCAGAACGAGCGGTTCAATTCCTGGGGCTATCCTTCCGCTCCCGACGGCACGCTCATCATCGGCGGCGCCAAGCCCTATGTGCAATCGAACCTGCTGAAGCGCTATGGCGCGGTGGGCACGCTGGAATGGCAGCCCAGCGACGATTTCCATTCGACCTTCGACGTGCTGGCGTCGCATTTCGAGGAAGAACAGCGGCTGCGCGGCATCGAATTCCCGCTGGTCTGGGGCACCGATGTCGGCGTCAGCGACGTGACGGTCGAAAACGGCTTCGTCACCGCTGCGACCTTCAGCAATGTCTATGGCGTGCAGCGCAACGACTATAACAAACGCAAGGCGGACATGATCTCGCTGGGGTGGAACAATGACATCCGCCTGAACGATGCGCTGAAACTCAATGTCGATGCGAGCTGGTCGCGCGCCAAGCGCACCGACTTCCTGCTGGAGACCTATTCGGGCACCGGCTATCTGCGTTCCGGCGTGCCGGACACCGTGCGGGTGGAACGCCAGTCGAACGGATTGTTCCACATCGCCCCGACGCTCGACTATACCGATACCGGCATCATCAGCCTGACCGATCCCAATGGCTGGGGCTATAACGGCACGACTGCGGTGGTGCAGGCGGGTTTCCTCAACCGGCCGAAATTCATCGACGACATGAAGTCTTTCCGCGCGAACCTGGTCGGGGACATTTCCGGCAGTCTCTTCTCCCAATGGGAAGTCGGCGGCAATTATAGCCGGCGCAAGAAGACCAGCGCCTATACATCCTATTTCCTCTGCCCGCCGGGCGGCACGGACTGCACCATCGCCGGCGGGACGCCGGGATCGGTGGCGGTGCCGAGCGAGGCGCTGCTGGGATCGAACGTCTCGCTCGACTATCTGGGCGTGCCGGCGATGCTGACGCTGAACCCGCTCTATCTGTACGACAATGTGCTGGATGCGGTGTATGACAATCGCCCCGGCTCGCTGGTCCGCGACAATGTGGTGAAGGAAGACGTGTTCACCGGCTATGCGAAGCTCAGCATGGACGGCGAACTGGGCGGCAAGCCGCTGAAGGGCGCGATCGGCGTGCAGGTGATCCATTCGCGGCAGGCCTCTACCGGCACGATTTCCAACTTCGCCAACGGCGTCGTGACCGTGCTGCCGGTATCGGGCAAGGACAGCTACACCAACGTCCTGCCAAGCGCGCAGATTTCGGTGGAACTGGAGCCGAGCTTCTTCGTGAAGCTGGGCGCGGCGCAGACCATGGTGCGTCCGCGTCTGGACCAGGAGCGGATCAACCAGGAGTTCAAATATAATTTGAGCTATGTCGGGATAGGGTCGTCCGATCCGCAGTTCAGTCCGTTCAAGTCAGAGGGCGGCAACATCTTCCTGCGGCCTTATCAGTCGACCAATATCGACCTGTCGCTGGAGAAATATTTCCGGGGCGGCGGTTATGTATCGGTCTCCGGCTTCTTCAAGAACCTGACCGACTTCGTCGATCCCAACAACAATATCGCTTACGACTTTTCCGCCGTTCTGCCGACATTGCCGGCCGATCAGCGCGACGCCATTCTGGCCGACGGAAGCTATATCGGGCTGGTGAAGTCGCCCGCCAATACCGGCAAGGGCACGATCATGGGCGTAGAGGCGACCGCATCGCTGCCGTTCAAGCTGTTCAGCCCGGCGCTCGACGGCTTCGGCATCTTCGCCAGCGGGTCCTATACGCATAGCGAGGTCGAATATGGCAGCAACCCGACCGAAAGCGTCACCCTGCCCGGCCTGTCGAAATGGGTCGCCAGCGGCACCGCCTATTTCGAGAAGGCCGGTTTCCAGGCGCGGGTGAGCTATCGTTACCGCTCCTCCTTCCTGGGCGAAGTGGCGGGGCTTTCGGCGGCGCCGACCTTCCGCACGGCGAAGGCGGAAGGGATATTGGATGCACAGATTGGATATGAGTTCCAGTCCGGGCCGCTTCAGGGGCTTTCGATCCTGTTGCAGGGCAAGAACCTGACCGATCAGCCCTTCGTCACCTATCAGAATGACGATCCGCGGCAGGTGATCGACTATCAGCGCTATGGCCGGGATTATTATCTGGGTCTGACCTACAAATTTTAACGTCCCCCCGACTGCCTGACTGCACGCAGGCAGTTCTCCCCCGGACCGCCGCCCCTTTCAGGGGTGGCGGTCCTCCCTTTTTATGTTCCCCTCCCGTAGACGGGAGGGGTTAGGGGTGGGTGCGAGCGGAGCGAGCTTCTTCACTATCGGTTAGGGAGGAACGCCGCTGCGCGGCTTGCCCACCCCCCGCCCCTCCCGCTTGCGGGAGGGGAGAAGTCAGGCGGTCATTCTTGTGACCAGTCTTGGCGCGAGCAGCGTGGGCTCCACCGGCTTGCGGTCGATCTGGCCGATCAGCGCGTCCACCAGCACCTCGCCCGCGCGCAGATAGTCCTGGGCGACGGTGGTCAGCGGCGGGCGCGTCAGGCTGGCGGCGGGGATGTCGTCGAAGCCGATCAGCGCCACATCCTGCGGCACGCGCATGCCCGCTTCGTCCAGCGCCCGCATCGCGCCGATGGCGATCAGGTCCGACCCGGCGAAGATCGCGTCGAAGGGCAGGCCGCGCGCGATCAGGCGGCTGGCCGCCTCATGCCCCGACTGTTCGGTCGAAAGGGCGTCGACATGCAGGCCGATGTCGACCGGCAATCCGGCCTCCCGCATGGCCTCGGTCAACCCGGCATAGCGGTCGCGGAATTCCGGATAGCGGCTCGACGCATCGCCCAGGAAGGCGATGGTCCGGCGCCCCCGCTCGATCAGATGCTCTCCCGCTTCGCGCCCGCCCCGCCGGTTGTCGCAGCCGATGGTCATGCCCAGCGCATTGGGGTCGACCGATCCCCAGCGCACGAAATGGGTGCCCTGCGCCACCAGTTGCTCCAGCCGGGCGCGATAGCTTTCATAATCGCCATAGCCCAGCAGGATGATGCCGTCGGCCTTGCGGCTGTCCTCATAATCGACATGCCAGTCGGTCGAAAGCTGCTGGAAGGAGGTCAGCAGGTCGTAGCCCCGCTTGGCGCAGGTTTGCAGGATCGGCCCCAGCATCGAGAGGAAGAAGGGATTGATATAGCTTTCATCGGGCAGCAGATCTTCGAAGAAGAGCAGCGCCAGCGTGTTGCTCTTGCCCCGGCGGAGGGAGGAAGCGTTCTTGTCGACCGTATAGTTGAGCTGGCGGGCGATGGCCTCGATCCGCTTGCGGGTGGCTTCGCTGACGGTGCGGTCGCCGCGCAGGGCCCGGGACACGGTCGGCTGGGAAACCCCCGCAAGCGTCGCGATGTCGAAGGACGTCGGTTTTTCGTTCACGGCCATCGCGCGATCCTACGCCCTGCCCCGAATATTGGAAAGATAAGCTTTTGAATACGTATGTCGGCTGCTTGGCCCGGCGGGTGCGAACCGATTAAGACCCTCTATGAAAGCCGCTGCGATCAAGCCAGAAGGCCAAGGGAGGAACGCCATGCGTGGAAGGAAGGCGATGCTGTTTGCCGCGCTGGCTGCCCTGGCCCTCCCTGCCCTGTCGCCGGCAGCCCAGCCGTCCGATTTCCGGGCGCGGCTGCCGGAGGATGAGGTCATCTATTTCCTGCTGCCCGACCGGTTCGACAATGGCGACCCGGCCAACGACAAGGGCGGGTTGAAGGGCGGCCGGCTCGTCACCGGCCATGATCCCGCCTCCAAGGGTTTCTATCATGGCGGCGACCTGAAAGGGCTGATCCGGCGGCTCGACTATATTCAGGGGCTGGGCGCGACCGCCATCTGGGTCGGGCCGATCTTCCGCAACAAGCCGGTGCAGGGGCCGAAGGGGCAGGAAAGCGCGGGCTATCACGGTTACTGGATCACCGACTTCACCCATGTCGATCCGCATTTCGGCACCGACGCCGATTTCGCGGCGCTGGTGGAGGCCGCTCATCGCCGGGGGATGAAGGTCTATATGGACATCATCGCCAATCATACGGCGGACGTGATCCGTTACCGGCAATGCCCAAGCACAAATGCGGACACGACATGCCCCTATCGTTCGCGGGCCGACTATCCCTATCAGCGGCAGGGGGGCGTCGGGGGCAAGCCGATCAACGCGGGCTTCACGGGCGATCAGGATCATGGCGAAGCGAATTTCGCCAGGCTGACCGACCCGTCCTATGCCTATACCCCTTATGTGCCCAAGGGCGAGGAACGGGTCAAAAACCCGGCTTGGCTCAACGACCCGATTTACTATCATAATCGCGGGGAAACGACCTATTCGGGCGAGAGCGCGACCATGGGGGACTTTGCGGGGCTGGACGACCTGATGACGGAGAACCCGCGCGTGATCGCGGGGATGATCGATATTTTCGGCGGCTGGATCGACCGTTTCGGCGTGGATGGCTTCCGTGTGGACACGGCGCGCCATGTCGATCCGCATTTCTGGCAGATGTTCGTTCCCGCGATGCAGGCCCGCGCCAGGGCGAAGGGCATCCCGAATTTCCATATTTTCGGGGAAGTCTATGTCGAGACGGTCGATGCCGGGCCGCTCGCCTGGCATACAAAGGAGGGCGGCTTTCCGGCGGTGCTGGACTTCGCCTTCCGGCAGGCGGCGCTGGAGACGGTGGCGGGCAGCGGCGCGACCGCGATCTGGGAACGGATGCTGGCCGGCGACGCGCTCTATCGCGATGGCGAGGCGACGGCGCGGACCTTGCCGACCTTCGTCAGCAATCATGATGCCGGGCGCTTCGCCACCTTCGTGCGCAAGGCTTTCCCGCAGGCGAGCGATGAGGAAGTGCTGCGCCGGGTGATGCTGGCCAACGCCATGCTGCTGACGATGCGCGGCGTGCCGACCGTCTATTATGGCGACGAGCAGGGCTTTGTCGGGGACGGCGGCGATCAGGATGCGCGGGAGGATATGTTCGGCAGCCGGGTCGCGAGCTATAACGACAATCGCCTGCTGGGGACCGACGCCACCACGGCCACGCCGCGCTTCGACACCGGCCATCCGCTTTATCGGGAGATCGCCGCGCTGGCCCGTCTGCGCACCGCCCATCCGGCGTTGCGGCGCGGCCGGGAGGTCATCCGGGCGCGGGGCGACCAGCCGGGCCTGTTCGCCCTCTCCCGCTTCGATCCCGACAGCGGGGCGGAAACATTGATCGCCTTCAACACGTCCACCGCGCCGATCAGGGCGCAGGTCGAGGTCGATGCGCGGTCCGACCAGTTCACCACATTGGCCGGAGCCGAATGCGCCGCAAGCGCCTCCGCCCCCGGCAGCATCGCCGTCTCCCTCCCCCCTCTCAGCTACAGCGTCTGCGCTGTCCGGAGTGCCGTACCCCAATGACCGACACGACCCTCCCCTGGTGGCGCGGCGCCGCCATCTACCAGATTTATCCGCGCAGCTTTGCCGACTCCAATGGCGACGGCATCGGCGACCTCAAAGGCATCACCGCCCATCTGCCCTATGTGGCGTCGCTGGGGGTGGATGCGATCTGGCTGTCGCCCTTCTTCAAGAGCCCGATGCGCGATTTCGGCTATGACGTGTCGGATTATTGCGACGTCGATCCGATCTTCGGCACGCTGGAGGATTTCGACGCGCTGGCGGCGCGGGCGCATGAACTGGGCCTGCGCATCATCGTCGATCAGGTCTGGGCGCATACGTCGGAGGAGCATCGCTGGTTCGTCGAAAGCCGCTCCAGCCGCGACAATCCCAAGGCGGACTGGTATGTCTGGGCCGATCCCAAGCCGGACGGTTCCCCACCCAACAACTGGCAGTCGGTGTTCGGCGGGCCGGCCTGGACCTGGGATGCGCGGCGCGGCCAATATTATATGCACCAGTTTCTGGCGCAGCAGCCGCAACTGCATTTGCATCATCCGCAGGTGCAGGAGAGCGTCTTCGACATCATCCGTTTCTGGCTGGACCGGGGGGTGGACGGGTTCCGCATCGATGCGATCAACCATTCGATGCACGATCCGGAGTTGCGCGACAATCCGCCCGCGCCGGAGGATGGCAAGGTGCGGACGCGGCCGTTCGACTTCCAGATCAAGAAGTACAGCCAGAGCCATCCGGACATTCCGCTGTTCCTGGAAAAAGTCCGGCAAGTATTCGATGAATATCGGGATCGCTTCACCGTGGCCGAAGTCGGCGGAGCGGACAGCGATATAGAGATGAAGGCCTTCACCCAGGGCGACGGCAGGCTGAATACGGCTTATGGATTCGACTTTCTCTATGCGCCGGAACTGACCGCCGAATTCCTCAAGACGGCGCTCATCAAATGGCCCTGCGAAACCCATACGGGCTGGCCGAGCTGGGCGTTCGAAAATCATGACGCGCCGCGTGCGGTGTCGCGATGGGCCAAGGGGGTGGACCCGGACGCCTATTGCCGGATGAAGATGCTGCTGCTCGCCTGCCTGCGCGGCAATATCTTCCTCTATTATGGCGAGGAACTGGGACTGCCGCAGGTCGACATCGCGTTCGAGGATCTGCGGGACCCGGAGGCCATCGCCAACTGGCCGCTGACGCTTTCCCGTGACGGAGCGCGAACGCCGATGCCGTGGCGGGCGGATGCGCCCTATCTGGGCTTTTCGGAGGCCAAGCCCTGGCTGCCGGTCGGGGAAGCGCATCGCGCGCTCGCCGTGGATGTGCAGGAAGCGGATGCGGATTCGCTGCTGCACTGGACGCGGCGGGTGCTGGCGCTGCGCAACGGGTCGCCCGCGCTGCGCGTGGGGGCGATCGATTTCCTGGAGACGCCGGAGGAATTGCTGGCGTTCGAGCGGGAGCATGAGGGCGAGAGGATGCTCTGTGTCTTCAACCTTGGGGACGAGCCTGTGACATGGACGGCGGCGGGTCATTGGCAGCTGTTGCTGTCGACCGGCGGAGTCGAAGGATGGCATTTCCCCGCAGCTTCCGGCCTTGTCGCGCGCGTTTAAAGGCATCGTACAATGTTCCTGCGTAGGCAGGAATCCAGTCCCACCACCTGAACTGGGCTCCTGCCTCCGCGGCAGCACGTCGCGCTTTGATCTCGTCAGGGCAGACTCAAAAGGAATTACCATGAAGAAACTGACCGCGCTCACCCTGCCGCTTTTCGCGCTTTCTCTGGCCCCGGTGGCTGCCCGCGCCGATGTGGTAGCCAAGGCAGCTTCCCCCGATGGCCGCATCACGCTGACCGTCAGCCTCGATAATGAAGGCCGCCCCAGCTACGCCGTGCAGCGCGACGGCAAGGCGCTGATCGCGGACAGCCGCCTTGGTTTCATGTTCACCGACGCACCGAAGATCGAGCGCAATCTGACGCTGGCCGACAGCCAGACCGGCAAGAGCGACACGACATGGACCCAGCCCTGGGGCGAATGGTCCAGCATCCGCGACCATCACAATGAGATCCGCCTCGCCTTTCGCGAGAAAAGCGACCTTCAGCGCGAGATGGACGTGACCTTCCGCCTGTTCGACGATGGCGTGGCCTTCCGCTACACGCTGCCGGATCAGGCCCATCTGCACCACGCCAATATCGCGGAGGAACTGACACAGTTCGCCTTTGCGGAGGGCGGCACCGCCTGGTGGAAGCCCGCCTTCGAATGGAACCGGGAGGAATATCTCTACAACAGGACGCCGCTCGATGCGGTCGGGACCGCGCAGACGGTGATGACGGTGAAGCTCGCCAGCGGCACCCATGTCGCGCTGCATGAGGCGGCTTTGGTGGACTATGCGGGGATGAACCTGGCGCGGGCGCAGGGCAACATATTCCGCGCCGCGCTGACGCCGGGTTCCGGGGCGCCCAAGGTTTCGCGGGACGCCGGTTTCTCGACGCCATGGCGCACCATCGCCATCGCGGACGACGCGGCGGGGCTGTACATGAACCATATGATCCTGAACCTGAACGAACCGAACAGGCTGGGCGACGTGTCGGGCTGGATCAAACCGGGCAAGTTCGTCGGCGTGTGGTGGAACATGATCAAGGGCGAGTGGACGTGGGCGCGCGGGCCGAAGCATGGCGCGACCACCGCCAATGTCCGCCGCACTATCGACTTCGCCGCCGCCAACGGCATCCCCGCCGTGCTGGTCGAGGGATGGAATATCGGCTGGGACGGCAACTGGTTCGGCAATGGCAACGGCATGAACTTCTCCCAGCCGACCGAGGATTTCGATGCCGATGGGCTGGCCGCCTATGCCAGGTCGAAGGGCGTGACGCTGATCGGCCATCATGAGAAGGGCGGTTCGGCCAGCCATTATGACGGGCAGCTCGACAGCGCGTTCAAATGGGCCGCCGACCATGGCGAGCGGGTGGTGAAGACCGGCTATGTCACCGACGCCGGGCAGATCGAGCGGGTCGATCCCGATGGCTCCCAGCATCGCGAATGGCATGAGGGGCAGTGGATGGTGAACCACTATCTGCGCGTCGTGCAGGCGGCGGCCAAGTACAAGGTCAGCATCGACAGCCATGAGCCGGTGAAGGATACGGGTTTGCGGCGCACTTATCCCAATTGGGTGGCGCGCGAAGGCGGGCGCGGCATGGAATATAATGCCTGGATCGGCGGCAAGAACCCGCCCGAGCATGAGGCGAACCTCGTCTTCACCCAGTTGCTGGGCGGGCCGATGGACTTCACGCCGGGCGTTCTCAGCCTTTCCGGGTCGGAGGGGAGCGCGATCCAGTCGACCGTCGCCAAGCAGTTGGCGCTTTATGTCGTGCTGTACTCGCCCTTCGTGATGGCGGCGGATACGCCCGAAAATTACGCGAAATATCCGGGGCCGTTCCAGTTCATCAAGGATGTGCCGACCGACTGGTCCGATACCCGCGTGCTGAACGGTGAGGTGGGCGACTATGTCACCATCGCGCGCAAGGCCAAGGGCAGCGATGACTGGTATCTGGGCGCGATCGGGGATGAGGAGGCGCGGTCGAGCCAGGTGAAGCTCGACTTTCTGGATGCCGGGCGGTCTTATGTGGCGGAGATTTATCGGGACGGGCCGGGCGCGGACTATCGCACCGAGGCGCGCCATGCCATCCTGATCGAGAAGAAGGCGGTGAAGAAGGGCGATGTGCTGAGCATCGATCTGGCGCCGGGTGGGGGTGAAGCGATCCGCTTTGTGGCAAGAGGTGGGAAGACCCGATAGTGAATCGTGTTCCTGCGAAGGCAGGAACCCAGTCCTGCCGTTTGAACTGGGCTCCTGCCTTCGCAGGAGCACGGGATGGACCATATGTGCGAATAGGCTGAGGATGCATGGATCAACCGCACGATAATCTGGCTTCTAATTCCCGCCCCCGCCAGGGCTTTTGGGGCCTGTGGAACATCAGCTTCGGCTTTTTCGGCATCCAGATCGGCTTTGCGCTGCAGAACGCCAATATGAGCCGCATCTTCCAGTCGCTGGGCGAGAGTCTGGACGATCTGGCGCTGCTGTGGATCGCGGCGCCGCTGACGGGGCTGCTGGTCCAGCCGATCATCGGCCATTATAGCGACCGGACATGGTGCCGTTTCGGGCGGCGGCGGCCTTATTTCTTCGCGGGCGCGCTGTTCGCGGCGCTGGCGTTGGTCGGCATGCCCAATGCGCCCGGCCTGCTCGCCGCGGCGATGATGCTGTGGGTGCTGGACGCCTCGCTCAATGTTTCCATGGAGCCGTTCCGGGCCTTTGTCGGGGACATGCTGACGAAGGAGCAGCATATGGCGGGCTACGCGCTCCAGACCGCCTTTATCGGCGCGGGCGCGGTGATCGGGTCGTCCACCCCATGGCTGCTGGACCGGCTGGGGGTCGCCAATGTCGCCAGCGGGTCCGGCATTCCCGACACGGTGCGGATCAGCTTCTATATCGGCGGCGCGGCCCTGTTCCTGGCGGTGTTGTGGACCGTGCTCACCACCCGCGAATATTCGCCCGAGCAGATGACGCGCTTCGAACCGTCGGAAGGCGAGCCGGTCGCTGAGAGGGACGCTGTCCCGGCCATCCCGCCCGGCGGCACGCTCTGGATCGTCGCCGGGCTGGCCGTCGTCGCGATCGTCCGCATCCGGTCGCTGGAGAAGGAACTGTACCTGCTCGGCGCGCTGCTGGCCGGCTATGGCGCGGCGCGGATGCTGGCGCGCCGGCTGCACCGGGGCGGTCGCACCGACAATCTGCTCACCCATGTGGTCGGCAATTTCGCGACCATGCCCGCGATGATGAAGCGCCTTGCGCTCGTCCAGTTCTTCACCTGGTCCGCGCTGTTCATCATGTGGATCTACACCACCCCGGTCGTCGCCCAATATGTCTTCGGGTCCTCCGATCCCACCAGCGCCGCCTATAATGCGGGCGGCAACTGGATCGGCATCCTCTTCGCCACCTATAATGGCGTCGCCGCCCTGGCCGCACCCTTCCTGCTGCAACCGCTCGCCCGCCGGATCGGCCAGGCGCAGACCCATGCCCTGGCGCTGATGCTGGGCGCGTTGGGCTTCCTTTCCTTCCTGTTCCTGCGCGACGCCCGCATGCTGCTGCTGTCGGAAGTCGCCATCGGCATCGCCTGGGCATCCACGCTCGCCATGCCCTATGCGATGCTCGCCTCCAGCGTGCCGCAGGCGAAGCTCGGCATCTATATGGGGCTGTTCAACGCCTTCGTGGTCATCCCGCAACTGCTGGTGGCCACCGTCATGGGCACGATCATGCGGCATTTTTTCCCGACGGAGCCGATCTGGACCATGGCCTTTGCCGCGGGCGTCATGCTGCTCGCCTCAATGGCCGCCCTGCGCTGCCGCCAGGCGCGAAACTGAGGAAACCGGCGAATCGCAAAAACGCTTCATGGAAAAGTCGACAGGCTCAGCAAAGGCAGTCGACACCTGATTCCTCTTCGTCGGAAATCATGGCGTCCGCCACCTTCTTATATCTGCCTATTATTCGCCTGCATTCTTCCTGCGACTTGAAATATCCGAAATCATCGTCACCCGGGACTCTGTCCTGCTTCGGTTTTTTCACCATTAACCATGGCGTAAACGCAGACGATGTTTCACAATCAGATGCCTGCCTGAGATCGGTCCATTTCTTTCTGACAATCCCGCCCCCGAATATGGGGCCGGGAACATCCATCTTTGTCATTTCCAATCCTGTATATTGGGAATGATGGCGACGATTTCACATATTCAACGGGTCAGGGTAATCCTGAATCGGGCAAGAACCGGATGATTTCGGAGAATTTCTTGACGCCGAACTTCTTCATGATGCTGGCGCGGTGCATTTCCACCGTTCTGATGCTGATCTGCAGCGCGTCCGCCACATCCCTGTTGCTGCCGCTGGAACTCAGCGCGCGCACGACATCCAGCTCCCTTTTGGTGAGGCTGCCGAAATAGGCTGCGGCGGCTTCCCGCCGGCGCTGGATCTCGATGTTCCGTTCCAGCATGGGCCAGGCATTGGCGAGCACCTTGAGCAGCAGGCCGTCGGCAAAGGGCTTTTCCAGAAAGTCGATGGCGCCCCGCTTTATGACGTCGACCGCCGTCGGAATATCGCGCGACGCCGTCATGACGATCAGGGGGATGTCCACCCGCCGCGCGAACAGTTCCTGCTGAACCGCCGGCCCGGCCATGTCGGCCAGGTGCAGTTCCATCACCGCAATGCCGGGCGCTAGGAAATCAAGCGCCTCGATAAAGTCGGAACCGCAGGAAAAGGGGACGGGCCCGAACCCTTCCCGGCGCAGGATTCGCACCAGTTCCTGGCGCATCTTGCTGTCGTGGTCCACGATATAGACTGGACATCCTGGGTTCATAGCCAATTGCCTAGACCATCATTCCCGCGCCAACGCGCGAAGCCGCCAATGGTTTCGGCTCCGATCCTTTCTTTTTTATCGCGTCAGTTCGCAGCCGTCCGGCGGGGTTCGAAGAAGACCCCGATCATCCCGCCGCTCGACCACTGCACCCGCCCCATCCGTACATCCAGGCCGCGGGTTTTCACAAGCAGCCGCGTACCTTCGCCCAGACCGCCCACTTCGATCATCATCCCTTCGGCCGACAGGTTGCGGATCGTCCCGATCAACACGGGCGTGGAAGTCACCAGCGTTGCGGAGAAATCGACCGCCAGTCGGCGGCTGCGCGGCTCGTAGGTTTGGGGCGCGGGGTTCGCATCAGGCTCCTCGCCCGGAATCCAGGGCAATGTCTCTTCAAGCAGAAGACCGCATTTGGGCCCGTTGATCCAGCGGACCTCCGCCGTGCGGAAGCTGGCGTCGTCGAAGCTCACATGCACCTGCTGGTGCAAGCCCAGCGACAGGGCGCACCGTCCGCTCAGTCCCGCATGGGACACATTTTCGACAGACAGGTTCGCTTCCTCGACGACCGGATAGAGCAATGCCGTCTTGAAGACGGTCTGCCGGGGGTGCCGGCGTTTCTCCATCATCGCGCTCCGGTCGTCGGACGGCTTTTCTAGCGGCTCGGTCATACGGGTTCCCACAGATTCGCGGAATCCCATAAATGATTGGACTTGCACGCCGATTAGCGGGGAAATAGGTATTTTTACGGTATCGCCCGGAGCGGTTGCATTAACCTTCATCTCCTAGACAGCCGGGGGCCGTTTCCTCCGCTGAGGCCGGCCTGGAACCGGCGGGGCGCATTTTCAGTCCCATCATGCGCCTCGCCTTTACTTTCCTCAGACAAATGGCATCATCGTCGCATGCTTGCTCGATGGTCCTATATTAGCACCAGCCAGTTGGATGCAACCCAAGCCGAAAAACACATGGAAGAGATCGTCCAGGTCTCCATTCCGCGCAACCGCTCGCTGGAAGTGACGGGCGCGCTGCTGTTCACGGGCAACCGCTTCGCCCAATATCTGGAAGGCGAGCCGGCCGCCATCGAAAACCTCAAGGCGAGCATTCTGCGCGACCGGCGCCACAGGGAGGTTCAGACGATCGCATCGGGCGAAGCGCCGCATCGCCATTTCGTCACCTGGTCCCTCGCCTATGCCGGCCCTTCCCATTTCGTTTCCGACATCATCGAGCGCGCCTTGAACGATGCGCTGGAAAAGGGCGACGAAGGGTTCGAAGCGCTGGTTCAGATGATGTCGGAATTTTCGATCCGCGGCCGGGGTTGAGCTTTCGTCCCGCCATGGCGCGGCGACGCCGATATACCATCCGCCCGGAAAGCAGGCGATTATTAACTCAGATCAATATCCGCCGGGGAACAGGAAGACCTGCCGCTGGTTGCTCTGCCATGCCACTCGCCCTATCCTCGCCGATCGTCCGGGCGTCGGCCGGTCCACTGCCATTGTCACGCAGGATGCATGGCCTTGTCCCTTCCCCGCCCCACCGATATGAGCAAGGGCAGACCATCGGTGTGAATGACAGACGCCCCGGTCAGGCGGAACGTCCAGCGCACGACCGGTTCGGAAAGAGAGGGAGAGCCCGATGTCAGAGCCTGTGGTCCGTGCCCGCCAGAACCATGCCGATCGCCCCCAATATGTCCGTGCGGGAATAGGGCTTGATCACCCGCCTGCAGCTTTCATAGGCCGACGGCAGGCTTTGTTCGTCATAGCCCGTGACGATGATCACCGGCACGGAACGCGCGACCAGTTCGTCGATCAGGGGATAGCTCATTTCCCCCTGAAGATTGACGTCGAGCATGACGATGTCAGGCAAGTGCTCCGCAATGGCCTTGAGCGCGCCGAACAGGCTGCCATGCGGGCCCATCACCGAAAACCCCTCTTCGGCCAGCAAGGCGCCAAGGTCGCTCGCGAGAAAATATTCATCCTCCACCACCAGCACGCGAACCGCGCCGGGGGTCACCCCTTCCATCATTCATCTCTCCTCTCCCGCCAGCCGTCGCACGGGAATGGGCGGCAGAAAATAACATAGGTGGAAACGCGTCATGTCATCGCTCGATATCCCGCAGGTTGCGATGAAGGATAGCATCACTGCCCAGAAACTGGCGGCGCACTGGCCGCTCGGCCGGCGCGACCGGGATGTGATCAACGGCCTGGCCGGTCGGGCGCTTCAACCGCTGCGCACCGGCACGGACCTGTTCACCCAGGGGGACCGGCTGACCTCCATCTTCTTCCTGCTGGAGGGATGGGCGGCCCGGTACAAGATGCTGGAGGACGGCCGCCGCCAGATCGTCAGCCTGCTGCTGCCGGGCGATCTGTGCGATCCCTTCTGCTTCCTGCTGCATCGCGCCGACCATGGCGTCACCGCGCTCACGCCGGTCAGGGTCGCCGAAGTCGGACGCAGCCAGTTCGAGGAGATCGCGCTGGCCCATCCCGAAATCACCAAGGCGATGTGGATCAACGCCCTGATCACCGCGTCCATACAGCGGGAGTGGTGCGTCAATCTGGGCCGACGCACCGCGCTGGAACGGTTCAGCCATCTCTTCTGCGAACTCTATCACCGGCTGCTGAAAGTGGGCCTGGTCAGCGGCAACGGCTTCCACTTTCCCGTCACGCAGCTCGAACTGGCGGACGCAACGGGATTGACGATGGTGCACACCAACAGAATATTGCAGGAAATGCGTCGCCAAAGGCTGATAGAATTGCACCGGCGCCATCTTGTCGTGCCGGATCTCGCAGCGCTGGAGCGCGTCTGCGCCTTCGACCCTTCCTATCTGCATCCGGCGGCGCAAGAGGCATCGTGACGACACCATCCCCGACCGACGGCTGGCGCGACTTCCTCGCCCTCTTCGATGCCTCTCCCCTGCCCCAGATCCAGGTCGGGCCCAACGACAATATATTGCGCGCCAATGCGGCATTGACGGAATTGCTGGGCATTCGGCCGGACCGGCTGATCGGCGGGCGGCTGGTCGTGCCGGCATCGGGCGAGTCGGCGGCACGGCTGAGCTGGGACGACGGCAAATGCGAGGCGCGGCTGTTCGCCGCCGTGCTGGTGACGACGCCCGACTATCGCGTCTGCGTCGTGCAGTTCGGCAATGTCGACGCCCTGGAGGCGGCGGCGCGGCAATATCTGCTGCGCGACGTGCAGCATCGGCTGCGCAACCTGATCGCCTCCGTCCGCTCCATCTTCCGGCGGACAGCCGCGACCAGCGATTCCGTCGACCATCTCACCAGCCATTTCCTGGGACGGCTGGACGCCATCGCCCGGATCGAATCCAATCTCGCCCTGGCGGAACGCCATGGACTTGAACTGCACGACCTGATCATGGACGAGCTGGCGGCGTTCGCCGTCCGTGCGGGGGAACAGGCCTTTCTGGAGGGGCCGGATGTCCGGCTGCGCACCTCGGCCGCGACGACATTGGCCCTCGCCTTTCATGAACTGGGCAATAATTCCATCAAATATGGCGCGCTCGGGTCAGAGGGCGGCCGGGTCTGGGTCCGATGGTGGAGCGATCGCGAACCGGCCGGCCCGGTGCTGCGCATCCTTTGGGAGGAAAAGGGCGGCGACAGCCCGACAGCCGCCCGCCGGTCCGGCTTCGGCACGGAGATGCTGACCAAGACGATCCCGTTCGAACTGGACGGTTCGGGCACCATCGACTGGACGCCCGGCGCGTTCAAGGTGCACATCAGCCTGCCCATGACCAAGAGGCTGCTGCACCCCAGCGACTAGAGCCAATCGACATTCAGCCCTGACGGCCTGCAAATGACGCTTTTCCGTGACCCGGTGCTCACCTACTTTGAGTAGGCCGCGCTCCGGGTCACGGAAAACCGCCATTTTACCTTCGGTGGCCTTCGGCTCGGCTCGTCATCTTCTGAATGTCGATTGGCTCTGGAGCATCCACGCGCCGCATGGCGCCGCTTCAGCGCTTTTCGTTCGGCGTCAGGCCCTGATGGTCGTCGGCCCTGTTCTCGCCCGTCTGCTGGTCTTCCTTCAGCACGTCATGATGCCAGAAATTGCGCCCGATGAAGACGACGGCGATCACCAGCAGGACGATTCCCACCACCCAGATCGCCGCCAGCCCGAGACGCCGATCGCTGGGACGTTCCGGTTCGTGCATGTCGGCGGTTCCTCTGGTTTCATGGTCTTGAGGGGAAGCATATGGCCATGCCTCCCAGCACACAGAACGGCGGCGGACGTTCCCCCGTTCCTGGCCGGCCCATAACCTGGATCATGGCCGGCGCGCTTCTTCGCCCTTCCGCCGGCTAGAGCCAATCGACATTCAGATGATGACGAGCCGAAAATGGCGGTTTTCCGTGACCCGGAGCGCAGCCTACTCAAAGTAGGTGAGCACCGGAAGCACGGAAAAGCGTCATTTGCAGGCCGTCAGGGCTGAATGTCGATTGGCTCTAACCCTGTTCTTCCTCCAACTCGACATGCCGGTCCATCCGGCCGAGCCAGGCCTGGGGGCGGAAATCGGACAGTTCGGTCAGGCGGCGCCAGTTGGGGATGGTGATCCGCCGCCGGTCGCGTTCGATCACCCCCGCCTTTTCCAGCGCCTTCAGCGTCCGGTTGACATGCACGGTGGTCATGCCGGTGGCGTCGGCCAGCTCCACCTGGGACAGGGGCAGGATCAGCCGGCACCCGTCCGATCCCCCTTCCGGATAGCTGCGCATCACCAGCTCGCAAAGCAGATAGGCTATCCTTCCCCTGGCGTCCCGCCGGCCCATATTGCTGATCCAGGCGCGGAAGACCGATGTTTCGGCCGTCATCTCCGCCCACAGCGCATCGGCGATGTTCGCCCGCTCGCGCATCAGCGCCAGCACGTCCTCCAGCGGGATGGCGGCGACGCGCAGATCGGTCAGCGCCTGGACGAAATCCTCCGATGGAAAGAGCTGCACCGGCGGCAGCGTCAATATGTCGCCCCGGCCATGTATTCCCACGATATGGCGGCCGCCATTGGACGATATGCGGTGGCGATGGGCAAAGCCCGACAGCAGGATCAGGCAGGATTGCGGGCGGTCGCCCTCCCGGATGATATAGTCCCCCGGTTCGCAATGACGCAGGCTGTGCGGCAGGGATAGCAGAGCGGCGCCGTCTTCCTTCGAGAGAGCCGTGCGGCCGCCAAGGCGCGCCAGCAGCGGCAACAGGATCGGTGATGGCATTTTCATGAGCGGGATGGGATGCCGTCTTCGTCTCCGCCGCGGCCGCGATGCTCGCCGCTGGCCGTCCGGCTGTCCATGGCGGAATGCCGGCCTGCCGCATGCAGGACCGGGCCGTCGCGACGCGGCGCTCTCCCCCCGGCGGGAAGAACGACGGAGCAGTGCGGCATGGGACTCATTATAAGGGTGGAGGAATTCATCCCGGATCGTGTCATGACTCGTCGTCTTGGTGGCGCTGCTCATTCTCCTTCGGTCGACCGGCCGGGGCCGGCGTTCGAACGAAGAAGGATTCACCTTGCTCCAGCCGCCTACCGACGCTCGCTAACATATGCTAATGCAGGTGCAATTTTTGCCGTTGGGCCTCATTTTCCGGGGCTGGACGGTTGCAGAAGTTGCGCGACATCAAGAAGTTCGCGCCCGCCCGATCAGGCCGCCATGTCCTGGCCGGTGAGGGCGGCCACTTCGCGCAGGGCCTGAAGCTCCGGTATGCGCAGCCATTTGGATTGCAGTTCGACCAGACCGCGCGCCCGCATGGATTGCAGCGTGCGATTCACATGGACCGGGGTCAGCCCGGTCATGTCCGCGATCTCCATCTGCGTCAGCGGCATGGCGCATTGCTGGCCATAGGCGAGACCCGCCTGCCGCATGCGTTCGAACAATTCCAGCAGCAGATGCGCCACCCGTTCGAGCGCCGTCTTGCGGCCCAGGGTGACAAGCCAGTTGGCCTGCCGCTCGATCATGCCGGACAGCGCCTGCCAGAAGCCGTTATGCCCGTCGAAACCGGCGTGCGAGGGTATGCGACAGGGCAGCCGGAGCGCCCTGACGTTGGTGATCGCCACCACGGGCTGGGACGCCACGCCGCCCAGCGCCCATTGCGGATCGCAATAATCGCCCGGCAGATAGAGCGCCGTAATCTGGCGGCGGCCATCCGACAGCAGCCGGTATCGGCACGCCCACCCTTCCTGAACATAAAGCATGGCGTCGGGTTTTTCATTTTCCCGGGCCAGAAACTGATGCATTCGGAAATGAACCTGGTTTTCGCCTTCGGCAACCTGGCTTAACATGGACTACTCCCTGTTAAGCCCCCCTGGACCAATATCGATTGAACCTGCCCCCAACCATAGCGTTTCTGGTTCATGCTGGATTCACCTATGTTTCCTCGCAGCAAATAATTGGGATGGAGCGAGAAAAAGAGCCGATGAACGCGGCACGCCCTCCGGCGGCCTCCGGAAAATTGCCGTTTGTCTAGGGTGTGCGGGGATTCAGTTCAGGGTGGAGCGAAAATGGTGGCTTTCGAGAACCAGCGCGCAGCGTACTCAAAGTACGTGAGCACTGGAAGCGCAGAAAGCCGCCATTTACAGCCCGCCATGGGCTGAATCCCCACACAGCCTAATGCAGGTTATCGCGCGGGCGTGGGGCCGTGGAACCTCCTAACCCCGAAAACCGCTGGCTTTGCAGGAGGAACGACCATGTCCAAAATGCTCTTGCTGATGCCGCTGATCGCCGTGGCGATGCCCGCCGCCGCGGCGGAATCCCCCACCGCCTATCTGGGGAAAGCGGGCGCGGGCGACCTGTACGAACAGACATCCAGCAAGATCGTGCTGGAAACGACCAGGGATGCCAGGGTCAAGAGCTTCGCCACCATGATGGTGGGGGATCACGGCAAGAGCACCGCCATGCTGAAAAGCGCGGCTGCGGCATCGGGCGTCAAGGCGCCGCCGCCCAGTCTGACGCCCGATCAGCAGGCTAAGGTCAGGGCGCTGAAGCAGGCGAGGGGCGCTGCCCGCGACACCCTCTACTGGCAGCAGCAGAAGGCGGCTCACAGCCAGGCGCTGCAACTGCATCAGGATTATGCCGCCCACGGTTCCGACCGGTCGCTCAAGGACGCGGCGACGAAGATCGTGCCTGTGGTGAAACATCATCTCGACCTTCTGAACGCAGGCCGATGACGGACGTCCATAGCCTCGCCGCCCCTGCCGCTCCCCCGGACCTGAAGCATGTCTCGCTGGATCGGGAAAGCGATGCGCGCTACTGGCAGCAGCGTTTCAGCACATCGCGTGCCCGGCTGGAGCAGGCGGTCGAGCAGGTCGGCCATAATGTCAGCGCCATAGCGGAGTTCCTCCACCACAGCCGCTGACGGCGGGCGTGGCGGCCAGACCCTTGTTGCACCCGGATAAAAGATCGACCAGGGCCGCGCCTTTCCGGGAACCAGCCCGTTCGCGCGCCTGTTCTCTCCTCAACGAAAGGAGAGTTTTCGATGCACAAGGAAGAGGAAGACGGCCGCATCGTCACCCATGTCTCACGGCAGGAGGCGCGAAGCGGCGCTTCCACCCACGTCACCCGCTATGTTCTGGGCATCAGCCTGATACTGGTCGTGATCGCCTTCGCCATCCTTCTGGCGGGCGGCTTCTTCAGCACTGCCGAAACGGGCGCCGACGGATCGCACATGGCCAGCCCGGCCGAAGCGAACGGAGGCTGAGTCCCGGCATGATGGGCCAGACCGACCTTGCGGCACAGACGGTGTTGATCGTCGAGGACGACTATTATCTCGCCTTCGATACGGCGGAAGCGCTGCGAGGCGCGGGAGCCGGGATCATGGGGCCTTTCCCGACCGAGGAGAAGGCGATGGCGGCGATCCGCCAGGAACGCCCCACCGCCGCCGTGCTGGACATCAACCTGGGAAACGGTCCCTCCTTCGACCTTGCCCGGTTGCTGAAGGAACGGGGCGTGCCGTTCCTGTTCCTGACCGGCTATGACGAGGAGATCATACCGCCCGATCTCGGCGATACATTGCGGCTGCAAAAGCCGGTCGCCCCCAGGGAGATCGTCGCCTCGCTCGCCAGGCGCCGCCAGGGCAGCGCCTGACGCCCGCACTCATTCGGCCGCGATGCCCGCGCCCCCCACGAAGGAGGCGCCGCTCAACGCAGGACTGCAGGCAAAGCCCGGCATGCGATCGTAAAGCTCCTTCTCGAAAAAGGCGCAGGTGATCGCCAGCCCCTCGCTCAAGGGAACGTGCGGTTCCCAGCCGAGCAACTGGCGCGCCCTGCGGATGTCCGGCCTGCGCCGGCGCGGATCGTCGACCGGCAGCGGCTGGAACACGACCTGGGACTGCGTGCCGGTGGCGGCCACGACCTGATCCAGCAGTTGCAGGATGGTATATTCCTCAGGATTCCCTAGGTTGACCGGCGCCATGTCGGACAAGGGCGCCTCCATCAACCGGATCAGCCCGTCCACCATGTCCGACACGAAGCAGAAGCTGCGCGTCTGCGATCCGTCGCCATAGATGGTGATGGCATCGCCCGACAAAGCCTGGCAGACGAGGTTGGAGATCACCCGGCCATCGTCGGGATGCATATTCGGGCCATAGGTGTTGAAGATCCGCGCCACCCGCACATCGGCGCGGCCCAGCCGGGCGAAGTCGAAGGCCATGGCCTCCGCCGCGCGCTTCCCCTCGTCATAGCAGGCGCGGGGGCCGGTGCAGTTCACCCAGCCGCGATAATCCTCGCGCTGGGGATGCGCCTCCGGATCGCCATAGACCTCGCTGGTGGAGGTGAGCAGGAAGCGCGCGCCGACCTGCTCCGCCAGCCGCAGCAGGCGATCGGTTCCGACCACGCTGGTCAGCATCGTATGTTCGGGATCGGCCTGATATTGCGGCGGCGAAGCCGCGCAGGCGAGATTGTAGATGCGGCTGATGTCGCGCCGGCGCGTGACCGCATCGGGCAGGGGATCGACGATGTCGCCGCGCACGAAGGTGAAGGCGCGATGCCCCTCCAGCATCCGCAGGTTGACCTCCCGCGAGGTCTGGAGGTTGTCGAGGCAGATCACCTCATGCCCCCGATCCAGCAGCGCCCGGCACAGATGCGACCCGATGAAGCCGGCTCCTCCGGCCACCAGGGCTGTTTCACGCTTTCCGTTCATCGACCCTCCGTCCTTTTCTGTCCTGTCGTTCTTCATTCGGCCGCCGCCATGTCCCGCGTGCGCATCCGGGCGGCCTCTTGCAGCCAGTTTTCCAGCTCGGCGGCGCGGCGGCCCGATATATGCCGGTCCAGGATGCGGCGGCGTGCGGCCTCGCCCACATCGGCGCGATCCTCATGGAGGGCGACGATCACCTGCTCCGGATTCCAGGCGAAGATGATTTCGCGATTGGGCTCCAGCAGTTCATTGAGCCCCGGCCAGACATCGGAGATGATGGGCGTGCCGCAGGCCGCCGCCTCGAACAGCCGGACGGAAGGGGACCAGCCCGCCTCGATCATGTCGGCGCGCGTGACGTTCAGCGTGTAGCGCGAGGCGGAATAGAAAGCGGCGTGGTCGCGCGGGGCGAGATGCTCGATCCGCTCGACATTGGCGGGCCAATCCATGTCGTCCGGATATTGCGGCCCGGCGACGACGAAACGCCTGTCGGGCAGCAGCCGCGCCGGTTCGATCAGCAGCTTCTCCAAGGTGGGCTGGCGATCCGGGCTGTAGGTGCCGAGATAGGAGAGATCCCATTTCTTCGGCACGTCCATCGGCCGATAGGCCGACGCATCCACCGAGCAATAGAGCGCCCGCGCCATGGGGGAACGATAATGCCGCTCCAGCAGGTCGAGCGTCGGGCCGCCGGTGAAGGAGCAATAGCAGTCATAGCCCGCGATCAGCTCCGCCGACAGATAGTCGCACCGCCCTTCGCGCAGCGCCGCCAGCGTGACGGGCGTATCGATGTCGTAGAAGGCGGTGACCCCGCGCGCCGTGCGCTGCACATAATGGCCGACCGCGATGCCGTCGGGCACATAGGAGCCGACCATGACCGCGTCCGCCGTCTCGATCTCCTGCCGCCAATCTTCCAGCGCTTCCACGCTGTCGTAGAATTCCAGCCGGCAGAAAGCGGGATCGATGAGGTCGCGCTGGCTGGCATACCAGGGCACGTCCCGCTCCAGGAAGAGTATCTCATGCCCGCGCCCGGCGAAGGCGGAGAGCAGGGCGCGGAAGGTCGTGGCATGACCATTGCCCCAGGATGAAGACAGGCTGAGTCCGAGGACGACGAGTTTCATGCTCCCTCCATCTGATGGTGCCTGGCGGCGCGCCGCCCCGACCGGTCGCGCAGGATTTCGTCGACCTGGCGCCCGCGTAGTTCATAGCTGTGTTCGGCCCGGACACGGGCAAGCGCCGCCTGTCCGATCGCCCGCGCCCGATCCGGCGTCAGCGCCGCCAGATGATCCGCCACATCCTGCCCGTCGCGGGCGACCAGCACCTCCTCGTCCGGGGTCAGGAACATCTCTATCCCCTCCCACGCATCGGTGATCAGGCAGGCCCCTGCCCCCGCCGCTTCGAACACGCGGGTCGCGGGGGAAAAGCCGATATGCGCCATGCTGTCGCGGGCGACGTTCAGCACGGCCAGCGGGCTGCAATTGAAGGCGTTGTGCTCGGCGGTGTAGACATGACCGCGATGGCGGACATTGCCGGGCATCGCCTTGCTGTCCCAGCCATTGCCGCCGATCAGGAACTGGCGGCCGGGCGACAGGGCGGCGGGTTTCAGGAAGAATTCCTCCACCCGCGCCTCCCGGTCGGGCAGGCGGTTGCCAAGGAAGGCGAGATCGGCGGTGAAGCGCGGATCGGGCGGCACGGGATGGTGGCTCTGCGGATCGAGCGCATTGTAGACGGGAACGCACTCCACCGCGCCGAAGCCGCGATAGGCGTTCACCACCGGATCGCCGCCGCCATAGGTCAGCACCATGTCGAGTCCGGGCAAGGCGCGGCGCACGGCATGATCCGGATCGGCGCGCATCTCGTCCAGCGTCGCGGCGGCGTCCACATCCCAGAAGATGCGCAGCGCATGGGGCCCGGCGCGGCGCATGACGCCGTCCAGCAGCTCGTCGTCGAACACGCCGACGCCGCTGGCCTTCACGACGACATCGGCATCGGCGGCCTCGTCCATCACGCCCTTCAGCGCGTCCGGCGTGGCCGGATAGACCACCACGCGCGCCCAGTCGGGCGGGTCGATGTCACGGTGCTGCTGCCGGTCGAAGGCATCCGGTTCATAGAATGCGATGCGATGGCCATGCCGCGCAAGCTGCTCCAATATCCCGCGATAATAGGTGGCCGCGCCGTTCCAGTAGGAGGAAAGCAGGCTGGAGCCGTAAAAGGCGATCTTCATGCAACGCTCCTGATCGGCTGCGCGTCGAGCGACGCCGTGATGTCCATCAGCTGCTGCGCGCGATGGGCGCAGCTATGGCGGCTGCGGATCGTCTCCAATCCGTTGCGGACGAGGCTGGCGCGAAGGTCCGCATCCTCGCTGATGGCGCGCATATGGCCCTTCATTTCGTCGCCGGTCCGGGCGAAGAGGAAATCCTCGCCGGGCCGGAACAACCCTTCGCTGTCGTCCCAAGGGGCGGACAGCAACGGAATGCCGCAGGCCAGCGCCTCGAACACTCGGATCGTCGGAATGCCGGGCAGAAGCTGCGTATAATAGCGGCGCGGCACATGGACGGTGGCAAGGTGGCGGGCGAAGATAGCCGGCGCGGCGGCATTGGGCGCCCAGCCATGATAGGCGACGCCATAGCGTTCCAGCGTCGCCAGCGCCTCCTGAGGATAGCGCACGCCATAGATGTCGAGCGGAAGCTTCGCCTGCCGCGCGGGGCAGAAGAGGTAATCCTCCAGCTCGGCGGTACGCTCCCCATCGCCCCAGTTGCCGATCCAGACGAGGCCGCTTTTCTCACCGGGCAGGGGACGGAAATGCCTTGTGTCGGCGGCTTCATGCCAGGTCCAGACGCGCTCGCCCCAGCCCCAGCTTCGATAGACCTCCGACAGGGCCTCGCCGAACGCCAACACGCCGTCATAGCCCGACAGGTCGAACGCCCGGATCGCGTCGGGATCGGACACGGCGCGATGATGGGTGTCGTGGAACAGCAGGGTGAAATCGCTCCGCCCCGCCCGGATCAGGCCGAGCGCCCCGACCAGCGAAGGCTCGTTCCATTCATGGACGATGACGAGGTCCGCGCCGTCGAGCAGGGCCACCAGATCGTCCTTCATGCCATAACCCTGGGCACGGAGTTCGGGATAGGCCTGACGATAGGCGGCGAGCCCCTCCTCCCCATGGTCGGCCAGGAGGTTGGCGAGGCTCCAATTGCCCTCGGGCTCCAGCGCCAGCACGTCGTGGCCCATGGCCGCGAGTTCGCGCAGCACGCCGCGCAGGAAATGGGCATTGCCATGGTTCCAACAGGACAGCAGCGAATGGGTGAAATAGAGGATCTTCATGCGGCGACCTTCCGCTGGACGGCGCGATAATGGGCGGCCATGTGCGCGGCCGTGGCGGCGGGGGTATAGGCGCCCGCCCGTGCTTGGGCGCGCTGGCCCATTTCCCCGCGAGCGGCGCCGTCGCCCAGCAATGCCTCTATCGCCAAGGTGAAGCCCCGCGCGTCGCGAGGATCGACGAAGATGGCGGCGCCATCCCATAGCTCCCGGAAAGTCGGAATGTCGGACAGCACCAGCGCGCAACCCGCCAGCGCCGCCTCCAGCACCGCCAGGCCGAAGGGTTCGTAAAGCGCCGCCGAGACGAAGACCGGCCGGCTGGCCAGATGCCGGGCCAGCGCCATGCTGTCGAGCGGGCCGAGCGGCACCAGCGAATGCAGACCGATCGCCCCGCCCTGCGGCCCCTCAAGCGGCCCGGCGGCCCTGAACGGCACAGCGATGCGGGCGGCCGCCTCATCCAGCACCCGGACATTCTTGCCCTCGTCCCAGAGGCGGCCGGCGGTGAACACATGGTCCTGCATCGCCTGCGGCTTCACCGGGAAGGACCGGCCATTATGGACCGCCATGGGGAGCACGCCATAGTGGCGGCGCGCCGCCCGCGCAAAGGCCATGCTGGGCGCGACGATGCGGCTCGCCTGCCGAAGGCCGGCCGCGACCAGCGCGGTGCGCCAGTTGAAATCCTCCGGCATGGGACCGCCGCGCACCGCTTCCCACCAGGTCGCGACGCAACTGTGCAGCAGCGCGATCACCGGGCAGGGATAACGGCCGGCACTGGCCAGCGCCGGCGTATGCAGTTGCACTGCGTCGGCGCGAAGGTCGCCCGCCATTTCCGCCAGCCGCGCCTCGGCCTGCACGATGGGCGCCGCTTCCGCCGCCAGCCATTCGAGTTCGAGGCCGGTTTCCACCAGATGGCAATTGGCTATGGCCGCCGCCTCCGCCCGCTGCGCCTCGCTCAGCGCAGGCCCCATGACGGCCAGCGTCACCTCATAGCCATGGGGCTGGAGCGCGCGGATGAGGTCGGTCGAATATTGCCAGACGCCGCCCACCGCGTCGGCGGACAGCAGCAGATGCTCGCCGCCCCTCACAGCGCGCTCGCGGTCATCAGCCTGGGCCCGGCGCGCTCCGCCCGTTCCTCCGCCAGCCAGCGGGCCAGGTCGGCGACGCCCTGCCGCCAGGGCTTGCGCGCCTTCAGGTTCAGCGCCGTGCGCGCCGCGCCGGTGTCCGCGACGAAATAGCGCTGGTCGCCCGCCCGCCAGGGCGCGAAGTCGGGCACGATGGACTTGCCCAGATGGACGCCGATGAAGGCCAGGATCTGCCGCAGGCTGACGGCATTGTCCGGCCCGCCGCCCAGGTTGAAGGCGCGGCCGCCCACCCGTCCGATCTGCCGCCAGACCGCCAGATAAGCGTCCACCGCATCCTGCACGTCCAATATGTCGCGCACCTGATGGCCGTCGCCATAAAGGGTGATCGGCTGCCCTTCCAGGGCGCTGATCAGGAAATGCGCGACCCAGCCCTGATCCTCCGTCCCCATCTGCCTCTGGCCGTAGATGCAGCTCATGCGCAGCACTGCGGCGGGCAGATCGAAGCTGCGGGCATAGTCCAGCACATATTGGTCCGCCGCCCCCTTGGAGCAGCCATAGGGCGTATGGAAATCGAGCGGGCGGCTTTCGTCGATGCCGTTGGCGCGCAGATGCTCCGAGGCCGGCTGATAGGCGCCGTCGATCAACGGGAAGTCCAGGTCCTCCAGCCCGCCATAGACCTTGTTGGTGGAGGCGAAGATCACCGGCGGCGGCGTGGCGCGGCGGCGCGCAGCCTCCAGCACGTTGAGCGTGCCGAGCGCGTTCACCTCGAAATCGGCGCGCGGATCGGTGAAGCTGGTGGTGACGGCGACCTGCGCGGCCATGTGGAAGACCGCCTTTGCGCCGGCGACCGCCCGGTCCACCGCCGCATCGTCCCGCACATCGGCGATGACCGGCGTGATCGCGGCGCCGTGGCGCTGCTCCAGCCAGGCAAGGTTGCGCTCGACGCCGGGCCGGGCCAGCGAGTCATAGACGACGACCTGCTCGCCCTCCCCCGCCAGCCGGTCGGCGATGTTGCAGCCGATGAAACCGGCGCCGCCCGTGACCAGCACGGGCCTTCCGTCGGCGCGCTTCACGCGACCAGCCCCCGCGCTTCCAGCTCCGCCCGCGCCTGATTGACGCGGTCGTCGGCGGTCTGCCGCGCCACCCATTCGGCCAGCACGGCGAGGCCCTGCTGGAAGTCCTGCCGCGCCCTGAAGCCCAGCACCTCTTCCGCCTTGCCGGTGTCGCAGAAGCAATGGCGGATGTCGCCGGTGCGCGCCTTGCCGACGATTTCCGGTTCCCCCTCGTTCCGGCCCATCGCCAGCGCAAGCGATTGCGCCACCTCCGTGACGGAGCGGTCCTGCCCGGAGCCGATGTTGAAGGTGCCGCCCGCCGCCTGCGGCAGTTCCAGCGCATCGGCAAAGGCGCGCGCCACGTCGCCGACATGCACGAAGTCGCGCCGCTGCCCGCCATCCTCGAAGATCATCGGCTTCTGCCCGTTCAGCAGGCGCGACGCGAAGATCGCCAGCACGCCGGTATAGGGATTGGACAGCGCCTGCCCCGGCCCATAGACGTTGAACAGGCGCAGACAGACGCCCTCCATGCCATAGGGCGCGGTCATGATATGGGTCGTGCGTTCCTGCACATATTTGTTGAGCGCGTAGATGGAGGCGAGATTGGGCTGCTTCCATTCCGGCGTGGCGATGGGGGTGAGCGGGCGGCCCTGTCGGTCGACCGGGTCCCAGACCTTCTGATTGTCGCGGATCGACCCGCGCTCCGCGTCCTCGACGATCCGGCCGTCCTCGTCGCGGTACAGCCCCTCGCCATAGATGCTCATCGAGGAGGCCGTCACCACACGCCGCACCGGACGGTCGATCAGTCGTTCGAAGAGGACGGCGGTGCCGACGTCGTTGACGGAGGTATAGCGCTCCACTTCATACATGGACTGGCCCACGCCGACTTCCGCGGCGAGGTGGATGACGGCGTCGACGCCTTGCAAGGCGCGATCCACCGCATGGCCGTTGCGCACATCGGCGCGGATCAGCTCAACCTCCGGATCGAGATCGGCCGGCCGCTCGATGTCTCCATGAACCTGCTCGATCATGCTGTCCAGCACGCGAACGGCATGGCCGCGCTCCAGCAACTCCCGGCAAACCGTCCGGCCAATAAAACCGGCGCCACCCGTGACAAGAATCTTTTCCACGGCCGCTCCCCTTCATTGATGATGATTTGCCAAGGATTGGTCGCGAGGATGTGATATTCCCCGCAACCGTGGCAACGGGATCATGAACATCTTCTTCTACCGTCAGGTTCCGGAAATATTTCAGAAAACCGTTGAATCTCTACTCAATATAAACTCATGAAAATAACTCATGTTATACGACAAAAATACAGGTTATTCATGATGTTTCCATTTACATGTTTGAGAATTACGGCTATGGAACTTTCCTTCTCTTAGTCCTGTTAAGCAGCATCTATGTTGATGCTGTCCTCCTCCCGCGAACCGCCCCGCACCTGCTTTCACCTGATCCGTCATGGGATGCATGGCGAATATGGCCGCCTGCTGAGCGGACGGGCGGGCGCGTCGCCCCTCACTGCGCGGGGCCGCATGCAGGCAGCCGGCGTCGCGGCATGGCGCGGCCTGCACGACATAGACGCCGTCCATGCCAGCCCGCGCCAGCGCACGGTGGAAACCGCCTCCATCATTGCCCGGTCCCTGGGGCTGGAGGTCGCCATCGTCCCCGATCTGGACGAGGTCGATTTCGGTTCCTGGAACGGACAGTCCTTTCCGGAACTGGAGGAAGATCCGCGCTGGCGCGATTGGAACCGCAACCGCTCCACCAGCGCGACGCCGGGCGGAGAGACGATGGGCGGCGCGGTCGCCCGAACCGTCCGGCATCTGGAAACAGTCGCGCGGGAAAAAACGGGCGCGACCATCCTCTGCGTCACCCATTGCGACATCATCCGCGGGACGATCGCGCATTATCTCGGCCTCAGCCTCGACAATCTGCTGAGGTTCGAAGTCGATCCCGGTTCGATCAGCACGATCCTGCTGGGACCAGGCGGCGGTAGCGTGACCCGATTGAACGAGGTACCCGCATGAAGACAGTGAATCTCGCCGCAGACCGCAAGACCGACGCATTGCGCCGCCAGATCGAAGAATTGGGCCCATGGTTCCACAATCTTCGCATCGGCGGCATGGAAACCGCGCCGGATCATTTCCTTGGCGATTATCCGGCTTTCAAATTCGCGCGCTTTGCGGATGCCGTTCCCGAAGACCTTTCCGGAAAATCCGTACTCGACATCGGCTGCAACGCCGGTTTCTATTCGCTCGAGATGAAACGCCGGGGCGCAGCCGAAGTCCTGGGCATCGATTCCGACGACCGGTATCTGGCCCAGGCCCGTTTCGCCGCCGAAGCGCTGGGCCATGACGGCATCGAGTTCCGCAACCTGTCCGTCTATGACGTCGGAAAACTCGGTCGCCGCTTCGACCTCGTGATCTTCATGGGCGTGCTCTACCATCTGCGGCACCCCCTGCTCGCGCTCGACCTGATCCGCGAGCATGTGGCGGGCGACATGATGCTGTTCCAGACGATGCAGCAGGGTTCGTCCGACGTGCTGCTGGTGCCGGAGGATCATCCCTTCCACGTCCCCGGCACCAGCCGCCCGCCCGGCTTCTTCGACAATCCGGCCTATCCGCGCCTGCACTTCATCGAACGGAAATTCGCGCATGACTGGACCAACTGGTGGGCCCCGAACAAGGCCGGCGCGCAGGCGCTGCTGCGCGCCGCCGGCTTCACCATAGAGGCCGAGCCGGAGGAGGAAGTCTATCTTTGCCGCGCCGCCCCGATCCCCTTCGGGGAGCTGATGGGCAGGCCGGCCGTCTATCCAGCCCAAGGGCCAGAGGAGGGAACCGACGCATGATCGAAGCCGCGATGATCTGGAACGAACCCAATAACAAGTCGCATTGGGACCCGGAGGTCGACCCCGACTGGTCGCTCTATGCCGACATGGTGATCCGCGCGGGCGCCGCCATCGCCGACGCCAATCCCGCCGTGACCCGCGTGCTGGGCGGCATGTCGCCCATCGATCCGCATTGGGTGAACCGGATGCGCGACCATGGCGCGCTGGACGCGGTGGATGTCGTGGCGGTGCACGGCTTCCCGCTCGACTGGAACCTCTGGCCGCTCAATGACTGGCCCGCCCGGATCGCGGAGATCGAGGCGGTGGCGCCCGACAAGCCGGTCTGGGTGACGGAAGTCGGCGTCGGCTCCTTCGGCGCGGAGGAAGTGCAGGTCTTCGGCCTCAACCGCACCGCCGAACTGCTGATCGGGCGGGTGCCGCGCATCTATTGGTACAGCCTTTACGACCTGCCGCAGGAATGGGGCGCGACCACGCGCCATCGGGAAGCGGAAGGATCGAGCTATTACCGCCATTTCTACATGGGGCTGATCCGCGCCGACGGCACGCCCAAGCCCGCACTGGACGACTATGCCAGGGTCGCTGGCGAGATGGGGCTGATGCAATGGTTCCATTTCGAGGACCCGCGCCTGAACGATGCCGTCGACTGGATGAAGCGGCTGGGCGTCCGGCAGTTGCGCACCGGCCTGAGCTGGGCCGACAGCTTCCGCCCCAATGCGGTCGACTGGTTCGACCGGCAGATGGAGGCGCTCAGCGATTTCGACGTCACCGTCACCTTCTGCTTCACGCCCGAACATCTGGGCATCGCCCCCCATCATAGCAGCGCGGTCCACGATCCGCAGGCCTTCGCGGATTTCTGCGCCTGGATGATCGACCGCTACGCGCCGGCATCGGCCGCCCTGCCGGTCGCCCGCACCGCCTGACGGAGACGCATCATGCAACCTATCAACATCGGCATCGTCGGCGTCGGCAATTGCGCCAGTTCGCTGGTGCAGGGCCTGTCCCACTATCGCGCCGAGAGCAACGACCATAGCGGCCTGATGCATTGGGAACTGGGCGGCTATCGCCCCTGCGACATCCGACTGGCGGCCGCCTGGGACATCGACCGGCGGAAGGTCGGCCGCGACATTGCCGAAGCGATCTTCGCCCGGCCCAATTGCACCCAGACCTTCTGCGGCGACGTCCGCCCCAGCGGAGTGAAGGTGGAGATGGGCCGCCTGCTCGACGGCTGCGCCGATCATATGGCGGACCATCCCGACGATCGCACCTTCCTGCCTGCCGACGCCGCCGAACCTGACCGCGCGCAGGTGGTCGAACGGCTGCGCGAGGCGAAGGTGGACGTGCTGCTCAACTATCTGCCGGTGGGATCGCAGCAGGCGACAGAATTCTACGCGCAATGCGCGCTGGAGGCGGGCGTCGCCTTCGTCAACAACATTCCGGTCTTCATCGCCAGCGACCCCGCATGGGCGGACCGGTTCGAGCGGGCTGGCGTGCCGATCATCGGGGACGACATCAAGGCGCAACTGGGCGCGACCATCGTCCATCGGGTTCTCACCGACCTGTTCGCCAAGCGGGGCGTGAAGCTGGACCGCACCTACCAGCTCAACACCGGCGGCAATACCGATTTCCTCAATATGTCGAACCGTTCGCGGCTGAAGTCGAAGAAGATTTCGAAGACCGAAGCCGTGCAGTCGGTCGCGGAAACCCGGCTGGAGGATGAGAATATCCATATCGGCCCATCCGATTATGTCGCCTGGCAGAATGACAACAAGGTCTGTTTCCTGCGCATGGAAGGCCAACTCTTCGGCGGCGTGCCGATGAACCTGGAACTGCGCCTGTCGGTGGAGGACAGCCCCAATTCGGCGGGCGTCGCCATCGACATGATCCGTTGCGCCAAGATCGCGCTGGATCGCGGTCTGGGCGGCCCCATCCATCCGGCGGCCGCCTATTTCTGCAAGCATCCGCCGATGCAGATGACGGATGACCGGGCGCATGAAGCGCTGGAGGCCTTTATCCGTGGGGAGGGCGCGATCGCGCTGGCGGCGGAATGAGCGCATTGCTGATGGCGGAGCGCGAACCGGCCGAAAAGGCGGCGACCATGCGCGCGGCGGTTGTCACCGGCCCCGGCGCGGTGCGGATCGACCGGGTTCCGATGCCGCGGCCCGGCCCCGGTCAGGTCCGCATCAGGCTGGAGGGATGCGGCGTCTGCGCCTCCAACCTCACCCCCTGGGCGGGACCGGAATGGCAAAGCTTCCCGCTGGAGCCGGGCGCGCTCGGCCATGAGGGCTGGGGCATTGTCGATGCCATCGGGAAGGACGTGACCTCCGTAACGGTGGGGGACCGCGTGGCGGCGCTTTCCTATGCCAGCTATGCCGACCATGACCTCGCGGACGAAAGCGCCATCGTGCGGCTGCCGTCCGAACTGGACGGGCTGCCCTTCCCCGGCGAGCCCCTGGGGTGCGCGTTCAACATCTTCCGCCGCGCCGACATCCAGCCCGGCCAGACCATCGCGATCATCGGCATCGGCTTTCTGGGGGCGCTGCTCACCCGGCTCGTGACGGAGGCGGGAGCCCGCGTCATCGCCATTTCGCGGCGCCCCTCCTCGCTCGCCCTCGCCCGCGATCATGGCGCGGCGGAGACGATCGCGATGGACGATCATCAGGCGATCATCGACCGGGTCGGCGCGCTCACCCAAGCACGCTTCTGCGAACGGACGATAGAGGCGGTGGGCAAGCAATGGCCGCTCGACCTGGCGGGCGAACTCACCGCCGAGCGCGGCAAGCTGATCGTCGCGGGCTATCATCAGGACGGGCCGCGCCAGGTGAACATGTGGCTGTGGAACTGGCGCGGCATCGACGTCATCAACGCCCATGAGCGCGATCCCGCGGCCTATGCAGAGGGAATGAGGGAAGCGGTGGCCGCCGTCGCCTCCGGCCGCATCGATCCCGCGCCGCTCATCACCCACCGCTATCCTCTCGACCGGCTGGGCGAGGCGCTGGACGCCACGCGCGACAAGCCGGACGGTTTCGTAAAGGCGATCATCGTCCCATGAATGCCGCTATCGCCCCTGCACCCACCCTCCTCACCCGCCCGCGCATCGGCTTTCTGGGCGTGGGCTGGATCGGCCGCAACCGGATGGAGGCCATGCTGGCGACCGGCGGGATCGAGGCGGCCGCCATTGCCGACGCCCTGCCCGGCAACGGCGCGGAGGCCGCCCTGCTCGCTCCCGACGCGGTGCGGCTGGAGTCGCTCGATGCGCTGCTGGAACAGCCGCTCGACGGCATGGTCATCGCCACCCCCAGCGCACTCCACGCAGAACAGTCGATCCGCGCGCTGGAGCGGGGCGTGCCGGTCTTCTGCCAGAAGCCGCTGGGCCGCACCGGGGCGGAGGTCCGGGCCGTAATCGACGCCGCCCGCGCGGCCGACCGGCTGCTCGGCGTCGACCTGTCCTATCGCGGCACCGCAGGAATGCGCGCCCTGCGGGAGCATGTCCGCGCCGGCCAACTGGGCCATGTCCATGCCGTCGACCTCATCTTCCACAATGCCTACGGCCCGGACAAGCCGTGGTTCCACGATCCCGCACTGTCGGGCGGCGGCTGCATGATGGACCTTGGCGTGCATCTGATCGACCTGGCGCTCTGGGTGCTCGACTTCCCCGAGGTGGATCGGATCGAGGCCGCCCTCTTCGCGAAAGGACGCCCGCTGGAGGATCGCGGCCGGCAGGTGGAGGATCTGGGCATGGCGACGCTGCATCTGGCGGACGGGCGCATGGTCCGGATCGCCTGCTCCTGGAACCTCCACGCCGGGCAGGATGCGGTGATCGCCGCCGATTTCTACGGCGACAGGGCGGGAGCCGCATTCCGCAACATCGGCGGCTCCTTCTACGACTTCCGGGCAGAGCTGTTCCGCGGCACGGCGCGGGAAACGCTGTCGGAGCCCGGCGATCCATGGGGCGGCCGAATGGCGGCGGAATGGGCCGAAAAGCTGGCGCGCTCCCCTCGCTTCGATCCGGGATGCGAAGAACTGGCGCATGTGGCCGACATCATGGACGGCATCTACGCCGCGGCGACAGGATAAGGAAAGGACTTCATCATGAGCACATCGGACACGACCACCGACCATGACACCATCCGCAAATGGGTGGAGGATCGCGGCGGCCGCCCCGCAGTCGTCAAGGCGACGGAAGACAATGGCAAGGGCGGCGGCCTGCTGCGCATCGACTTTCGCGAGAAGGATGAGGCGCTCGACGAAATCGAGTGGGACGAATTCTTCCGCATCTTCGATGAGAACAATCTCGCCTTCCTCTATCAGGACAAGACGAAGGACGGGAAGGAAAGCCGGTTCAGCAAATTCGTGGAACGCGACAAGGGGTAAGCCCGCAGCAGGCGCCCGCTGATCATTGCGGCCAAGGGTCACGCAAAACGGTCGAACAGCTTCCCCAGCCAGCCGCGCGAATAAGCGAGGCCATGGTAGAGCTTCAGCATGGCCCGCGCCCAGACCAGGAACAGGCCGGGCCTGCCCAGAGCCTCGGCCAGCCGGAACACCCTGCCGCTGCCCCTGCTGATCGCGTGGCGCAGCCGATAGATCATCCTGCGCCGCCACGGCAGGCCCGCGCTGCCCGGCCGCACGCGCTTGCGCGGCCGGACGCCCGCCTTGCGCCAGCAAAGCCGATAGGCCAGTCCTTCCCGCCGCTGGCGAAAGCCCGCCGCCTGCGTTTCCCGCACGAAACCGGCGTCGACGGGTTGCAAGGCCAGCCTTCCCGCATCGATGCCTTCGCGCAGCATCGCGTGCAGCGCGGGCGACCGCACCACCACGACATTGGTGCCTCGCCCATCGGAGGAATAGGGTTCCACCCAGGCATCGCCAAAGGCGATGTCGGCGGTCTCCGCCACCACATCGTCGCAAAAGTCGCAGGCGCTGTTCTGGAAGAATCCCGACCCCCAGTCACCATCCACCAGATGCCACCAATCCCGCATCCGCTGTTCGCCGGCGCGATCGGTCAGCCGCGCCCTGTACCAGTTGGCCGGCCGCTCCGGGTTCTTGACGCGATAGTCGATCCGCCGGACAGCGGCGGGATCGAAACCCATCTGCCGGGCGAAGCTGGCCGCCATATGGCGGCTTTTCATATGCCCGCACACCAGGCCCAGCGTGAAGACAATACGTTCCCGCAGCAGCGGATCGGCGGCGCGGGCGAGATGCACCGCCTTGATGAAGCAGGGAATGCCGACGACGGCATAGCGGCCCGGCACCTCCCGGATCTCGCGCAGCACCTCGGCCATGTCGACGGGATAATAGCGCGACTGCGCGCCCGCCCACAAAGCAGGAAGATCGCGCGCTATGCGATAGCGGAACAGACGCCCCTCGGTCGCGGGATCGGCCCGCGTCACATGCGCCACGCCATCCACCATCCCCCGGCGCAGCAGTTCGCCCGCGACCCAGCTCACCATGCCGCCCGAACTGCCCCTTTCGCGATAGCCGGCTTCGGCGGCATGGCCGACATAGGCGGCGTCGAACCGGCCGATATAATCGTCCTGCGCCGCCGCTGCCGGAAAGCGCTGTCCGGCGATCTCATCCTCATTCATGGCGTGCGGGGAAAAAGGACAGCATGCCGAAAAGCCCTCGCTCCGCCGCCGGTACCAATCCGGATCGCCGGCCGGGTTGCGCTGGCCGTCCCTGTTCCACTCCAGCCGGGCCTGCTCGGGCCGGGCCTGCGCGACGCAGCCGCCGCAGCCGATGCAGAGGCCCGACGAAACCATGTCGCGGGGGCTGACCGCCGCCGCGCTCATGACGGCATCGCCAGCGCCCGCCGCAGGAAATCCCCCGACTGCGCCCGCAATCGATCGATGCGCTGCTGCACGGCCGATGCCGGCGGTTCGTCGAGGCTCCGGGCGACGACCCGATCATCATCCTCCGGCTGGATCATATGCCCTTGCGCGCCCAGCTCCCAGAGGAGATCGCGCACCTTGTTCATGCGGTAGGCGGAGGGCGCCGTGACGAAAGGTCGCCCATTCAGCAGGGCGAAGACGCAGCCATGGAAGAAATTGGTGACGACGGCGTCGGCGCCCGCCATCAGCTCGGCGAATTCCAGCGGTCCGGCCTCCAGCCATTGCTCGTCCGCCCAGTCGTTGCGATAGCCTATGCTGCGGATCGGGAGCCCGCGCGCCCTTGCCCAGTTGCGGACGGAAAGACAGAACCACTCCGGGAAATTATGACCGTAAAGCGCCACATAGCCTTCGCCCGACGCGCCCCTGCGCGCCGCCGGTCCGGGAAATTGCAGGCAAGGGTCCAGCACGATGTCGGGGTCATGACCCAGCGCGGTTCTGATCATCCGGCGGCTGTTCTGGTCGCGCACGGAAATAGAGGCGAAGTTGCCGATCTGGCTTGCCCAATGGTCGGACAGTCCCTCCGACGCGTTCTGATTGCCGAAACTGGCTGCATAGGAGATCAGCGTCCCGCGAACCCCCTTTCCGTAAAAGGCCGAACATCCGCCATACCAGGGGTGGCGCAGGTTCCACACCTCGTCGCTGCCGACGATGACGGCGTCATAATCGCCCATCTCTTCCGGCCGGTCGATGGGAAAGCGGCGCGACAGGGGCAACCGCTCGAACGCCTCGCGAAATTTCCGGGTCTTGCGGGCATAGGCCGGAAAATCGCTGCGCGGCGTCCGCTGCGGCAGGGTGGGACTGAGCGCGCATCGAAGCTCCGCCCGGGTGACGCGCGGCGACTCATGGTCCAGCAATTCGGCCTCGACGCCCATGCGCCGCAACCCTTCGACCAGACAGCGCGCCTGCCAATAGGAACCGTAGTTGATGCAACGGTGGAATGTCAGGACGCCCAGCCGCCGCATCTCAGTCCGCTGCGCAGGCGGCATAGCTTTTTTCCTCCACCAGTTCGGAATCCAGCAGGCGGTTGATCTCCCGCTTGATCGCGGCGCGCCGGTCGTTCATCCTGTAGACCGACCGGGCAAGGTCGATGAAGGACGCGCCGAACCGCGCTGCCGCCTCTTCCCCCCGGATCGCGTCCTCGATTTCCCACAGCGCCTCGTTCACCCGCTTCAGGCTTTCGACCAAACCGCCCACGGCCCCGTCGCGCAGGGCCTGTTCGCCAATGGCGCTCAGCAACCGATATTCCCTGCCCACATTGTCCCGCGCGGCGGGCGTGGCGATCCGCTCCTGCTTGATCTGCAGGATCGTCATCTTGTCCAGCAGCTCCCCCCAGGACACCGGTACGGAAGGGGTCGGCATATATCCCATGTTCAGCTACCTTTCCGCTGCGAGCGCCGGACAGGCGGCAAGGTCGCGCGCCAGTTCGGCCAATGGCGTTTCCCAGTCGCCGGCGCTGGGCTGGGCATAGATCCGCATCGACGGATACCAGGGCGTGCCGCGCGCGCCGACCGGCCAGCGCCAGTCGGGATCGGACTTCAGCAACAGCCAGGTCGGCTTGCCCATGGCGCCGGCCAGATGGGCGATCATCGTGTCGACGGTGATGACCAGATCCGTCGCGCCGACCAGGGCCGCCGTCGCCTTCATGTCGAAGGGGCAGCCGTCCGGATTGAGCACGGGCAGCATCGTCGCCTCCGGCATCAGGCTGATGCAGGGCGCCATGGCGCAGATCGGCGCCAGCAGGTGCGGCGGAATGGACCGCGCGGGGTCCCACGGTCCCGCGCCATGGCAAAGCCCGACGCAACCATGCGGCAGCACGCCGCTTTCCGCCGCGAGATAGGGCATGGCCGCATCGGCGGGCGTCAGCCGAAGCGCGAAGTCCAGTTCCGTGATCTCCAGATCGCATTCCGATTGCGGCAGCGGATGGGCGTCGATAAAGGGGACGAAGCGGATGCCTCCGCCCGGTCCGGCGATGAGGTCGATCAGCCGCGGCTGCATCTCCACCGTCAGCGAGGCCGTGCGCGCCGCCAGCATCGGCAGGAAGCGCGCGAACTGGATGCTGTCGCCCAGGCCATGATAGCAGCGCACCAGACAATGCCTGCCTTCATAAGGCCGCCCGTCCCATACCCAGCGCTGATGATAGGGCAGCGTCGGATCGTCCCGGCGGGCGGGATCGCGCCGCTGGAGTTCCCGTTCCGAAATCGCCCAGGCGGCGGCATGGTCCCCCGCGCGCATCGCAGCCGCCCAATCTGCCATGTGATCCGCCATGCCGTCCCCAATTCCCGCCCGGTGGAGCGCGTTCCGGACCGCCGGCGCGACCCGGACGATCCGCTAACCTATGTGATCGAAATTCCGGCGTCGGCGCGTCGTGGAAACCGGCCCGCTATCATGGGTTAACGGCCATGCACCTCCCGCCGTGCCTGCCGTGTTGAACCACGGCTTTGCCCGTTCGAGGTGGAAATTGACTGCCCAATCCCGTGAACCGCTGAAAACCCGCAGGCCGGTGGACAGGCCGCGCCGGGGCGTCATGAAGATGCTCGCCGCCGGCATCGTGACCGGCGCCGCAGACGACGATCCTTCCGCGATCGGCACCTATGCCAGCGCGGGCGCGCGCTACGGCCTTGCCTTCCTGTGGATCGCGCCGGTCCTGCTGCCGATGATGTATGTCGTCGTCTATCTGTCCGCGAAGATCGGGCAGGTCTATGGCAAGGGCCTGTTCGCCTGCATCCGCGATCAGTTCCCGCGCTGGCTGCTGCTGCCGCTGGTGACGCTCGCCTTCGCCGGCAACATCATAGAGGCGGCGGCGGACCTGGGCGGCATCGGCGCGGCGCTCAACCTGCTGGTGCCGATCCCGGTGCCGCTGATCGTGGTGGGCGCGGCTGCGATCATCTTCGCCCTGCAATATTTCGGTTCCTACATGCTCATCCGGCGCGTGTTCCGCTGGCTGGCGCTCATCCTCTTCGCCTATGTGGCGGCGGCGGTCATGGCCCGCCCCGATCCCATCGCGGTGCTGCGAGCCACCTTCATCCCCGCGCTCAGGATCGATGCGCAATCGCTGTCGCTGATCGTCGCCTGCATAGGCACCTCGCTTTCCGCCTATATCTATACCTGGCAATCCAATCAGGAGGTGGAGGAGCAGATCGCCCTGGGCCGCCGCCGGCTCTGGCAGCGCAAGGGCGCGACCGCGTCGGAGATGAAGCGGACGAGCCGCGACGTGCTGACCGGCATGATCTTTTCCAACCTCATCCTCTATTTCATCCTGCTCGCGACCGGGATCACCCTCCACGCCGCCGGACGGACGGAGATCGAGACCGCCGCCGACGCCGCCGCCGCGCTGGAACCCATCGCCGGTCAGGCCGCGAAATTCCTGTTCGCGGCCGGCGTGGTCGGGGTGGGCTTCCTGGCGGTGCCGGTGATGACCACGGGCGCGGCCTATGACGTGGTGCAGGGGCTGGGCCGCGCGGGCAGCCTGCATGACGCGCCGCAGGACAACAGGCTGTTCTATGCCATCATCGCGGCGGTGACGGCGCTGGCGGTGGCGATGAACTTCCTGGGCTTCAACCCGATGAAGGCGCTGGTCTGGTCGGGCATCGTCCAGGGCTTTTCCGTGCCGCCGCTGCTGCTGCTCATGATGCTGCTCACCAACCGCCCGGCCGTGGTCGGCGCGCGCACCAATGGCCGCTGGACCAACCTGCTGGGCTGGACGACGACCGGCGTCACCTTCCTCTGCGCCCTGTCGCTGGCGGCGAGCTGGCTGCTATGAGCCTATTCCCGACGCATTTCCAGATAGCCGCTGTCGAAGCTCGCGATGCGGACGAGGCCGTCCCAGTCCAGCACGCGGATGGTCCGCCCGGTCCAGGACAGGACACCCTGCTGCCTCAGCCAGCGAACGACGCGGTTCATGTGCACCGGCGTGATGCCGAGCGCGTCGGCAATATGCGCCTGCGTCGCCTTGAATTCGAAGGCCGTGCGCGAACCCTGGCCCGCGCATTCCAGCCGCAACGCCATTTCGCACAGCAGATGCGCGGTGCGCGCCGCCGCATCCCGCCTGCCAAGGCTGACCACCCATTGGGCGATGATGGAAGCGTCGACCACGCAGTCGCGCCAGAAGGCCTCCGCCACGCGCGGATGGGCGCGCGAGACCCGCAGCAGTTCCTCATGCGGGATCTTCAGATAGGTGAGCGGCGCGGAAAGGGCCTGAACCGCCCATTCCACGCGCGGCAGCATGGCGGAATGCAGGTCGCACATGTCGCCGGGAATATACATCGCCGTGATCTGCCGCATGCCGTTGGGCAACTGCCCGAACCGCCCCGCAAGGCCTTCCGCCACCAGGCAGGAATAGGTCACCAGATGACCGGGAGGGACGATGTCGACATTGGGCGACACCTGCGCCAAATGGAAGCGCATGGACAGGATCGCCTGCCGTTCCTCCTCCGTCAGCGGGGAGCGGATCAGAAGCCGGTTCAGGAAATATTGCAGGGCTGGATGCGGCATCAGCCGACGCTCCCTACAAGAGGGCGCAACCGCCGCAGGGCGATGATGCGCGAGGGGGGCGGCCTGCAGAATCTCCGCAGGTCAGCCATCGAACGTCACGACATCGCGAAAATAGATCGTTTCCAGCTTGCGGCCCTGATCGTCCTGCAAGACCAGATGATGATCGAGATTGACAGGCCGGCCGTGGATGACATGTTCCGCGATGATTTCGCGCCCGCTGCGGATCGCTTCGGCCCGCGCCTCCGCCACGTCAGCAAATTGCTGGCCGGCTTCGTCGATCACATTGTCGTCGTTGAACAGGTGAATGTGGAATATCGGCATGGGTGATAAAATCCGTGTTCGAAACATTGTTCCGGCGTCAGGCTGCGCGATCCCCGCGATGACTTCGGCGGAGGTCAACCCCCGTTGTCGTCGCCATCCAGGCCACGCGCCAATTCGTCGAGCCACACCGTCGCGGTCCCGTCCGACGGCGCCCGCCAGTCGCCTCTGGGCGAAAGCGCGCCGCCGGAGGAGATTTTCGGGCCATTGGGTAGCGCGGACCGCTTGAACTGGCTGATCGTGAAGAAGCGGTAGAGGAAATTTTCCAGCCAGTGCCGGATGGTCGGCAGATCATAGGCGCGTTTGGCGCTCTCCGGATAATCCGTCGGCCATGCGCCGCTTCCGGCGTCGCGCCAGGCGTGCCATGCCAGAAAGGCGACTTTCGACGGCGGCAGGCCCAGGCGCACGATATGATGCAGGAAGAAATCGTTGAGCGCATAGGGGCCGACCCGATCCTCCGTGCTCTGCAAGGCGCCGTCCTCCCCCGCCGGCACCAGTTCGGGGGAGATTTCGGTATGCAATATCGCGTCCAATATCCGCGCAGTCGCCGCATCGAACTGGCCGGTCGCGATGCACCAACGGATCAGGAACTGGATCAATGTCTTGGGAATGGCGCTGTTGACCGCATAATGGCTCATCTGGTCGCCCACGCCATAGGTGCACCAACCCAGCGCCAGTTCGCTGAGGTCGCCCGTCCCCACGACGAAGCCGCCATGCCTGTTGGCCAGCCGGAACAGATAGTCGGTGCGCAACCCCGCCTGCACATTTTCGAAGGTCACGTCATAGACCGGCTCCCCCCGCGCGAAGGGATGCCCCATGTCGCCCAGCATCTGGCGGGCGGCGGGGCGGATGTCGATCTCCTCCCCCTTCACCCCCAATGCGTTCATCAGCGCCAAGGCATGGCCCTTGGTCAACTCGCCCGTGGCGAAGCCCGGCATGGTGTAGCCCAATATGGCCGAGCGCGGCAGGCCCAGCCGGTCGCAGGCCTTGGCGGCAACGATCAGGGCATGGGTGGAATCGAGGCCGCCCGATACGCCGATGACGAAATGCCGGCCCGCGGTCGCGCGAAAGCGCGTGACCAGCCCCTCGACCTGGATATTGAAAGCCTCGTAGCAATCCGCCGCAAGCTGCCCCGGATCGGCGGGGACGAAGGGAAAGCGCCGGGGCGACCGGTGCAGGCCGACATCCTTGCCGCCGCGCAGAAAGGGAAAACGCACGGTACGGAAGCGGGTTTCCGGATGCCCGGCCGCGGCCGCATTGTCGTTGAAGGTGCCGTTGCGCATCCGCTCCAGCCGCAGCCTCTGCACATCGACATCGGCGTAGAGCAGTTCCGCCGCATCCCCGAACCGCTCCGATTCCGCCAGCAGTTCGCCCAGCTCATGCACCATGGCCTGCCCATCCCAGGCCATGTCCGTGGTGCTCTCGCCCGTGCCCGCCGCCGAATAGGCATAGGCCGCCTGACAGCGCGCCGACTGGGAGGCGGATAGCAGATGCCGGTCGCGCGCCTTGCCGATGGTGATGTTGGAAGCCGAAAGATTGCACAGGATCAGCGCGCCCGCCATCGCCCCCATGGTGGAGGGCGGCAGCGGCGCCCAGAAATCCTCGCAGATCTCGACATGGAAGATGAAGTCGGGACAGGTGTCGGCCGCGAACAGCAGGTCCGTGCCGAACGGCGCGACATGGCCGCCGACGTCGACTTCCAGCCCGGAAAGACCGGCCCCGGACGCGAACCAGCGCTTTTCATAATATTCGCGGTAATTGGGCAAATAGCTTTTCGGCACCACGCCCAGCAGCCGCCCGTCCGCAATGACCAGCGCGCAATTGTAGAGCCGCCCGCCGCGCCGAAGCGGCGCACCGATCAGCAACACCGGCCAGCCGGCGCTCGCCTCGATCAGCGCCGCCGCCTCCCGTTCCACCCTGTCGAGCAGCGCTTCCTGCAGGTGCAGGTCGTCGATCGCATAGGATGACAGGCATAGCTCGGGAAACAGCAGGAGGTCGGCCGCGCCGCCCGCCGCCTGCCGCGCAAGCGCCCGGATCGCCTGTGCATTGGCTCCGACATCGCCAACGCTGCCCTTGGGCGTCGCCGCGGCGACCCGGACAAGGCCGTGGCTATGGATCGACGCGAAGCTTTCAACCTCGCTCAAGGGCATGCCTCATCATCTCGAGCGCGACCCGGATGGACCTGATCCGCACGGGTCCTCGCCCTATGTCCCCGAAATGCTCTTCCCGATGCTCGGTCGCCCCGCCTCGTCCGGCGCAGGCGAAATGGACCAGGCCCGCTTCTTCCCCGGGCGGGGCCGCACCGGCATAGCCGATTATGGCAAGCGCGATGTCCGCATGGGACCGTTCGATCGCGCCATCGGCCATCGCCATGGCGACCTCCCGGCTGACCGCGCCGCAGGCCGCGATCCGCTCGCTGCGGATGCCCAGCAATTCGCATTTGGCATCCTCGCTATAGACGACGAAGCCGCGCTCGAAGGCGTGGCTTGCGCCCTCCACATCGGTCAGCAGCGACGCCAGCAGCCCGCCCGTGCAGCTTTCCGCCGTCGCCAGCGTCAGTTCGGCGGAACAACAGTCCTTCAGCAACGCGGCGGCGGCGTTCTCAATATCTTCGGGAATGATGGGCGACAGGGTTTCCGCCGTATCGCCCTTCCCATCCGATGCGCTCATGGCGGGCCATCCTCATTCTAATGCACGATCCGGCGCAGGGCATCGATCAACTGGCGGGACAAGGCCCATTTGGGCACGAGCGGAGCGCCGGGATGAGCGTTGACGGCAGGATGCGCAAAGGCGCCGGTACAGAACAGATAAGGGATGTCATATCGGTCCAGATCGTCGGCGAGCAGACCGACATCCCCATCCCTCACCCGCACGTCGAGCACCGCGCCCGCCGGGAAGTCCGCCGCGACCGCCGCCATGCCGTCCGCCAGGCTGGCATATGGACCGTCCACCTCATAATCCGCGTCTTCCAGCAGGTCCGCGATGATGCCCGCTATCGCCGGATCGTCCTCCACCAGCAGGATTTTGGGATTTGCCGCCATGGCGCCTCATCCCAATCCGAAATGCGCGCGATAGCGCTCGAAACAGCGCTCCCCGCATTGAAGGCGGATCAGCGCGCCTTCCGCCATCGCCGTCGCCCGCCGTGGGTCTTCGGCGACGAGCGGCACTATGGCTTCGTCGTTCCAGTCGCGGCTATGCTTGACGTCCAGCACGGCATGCAGATCGAAATAGCGCCTTTCGCTGCCGCTGAGCCCGATGCGGCGCAGGCCCTGGGCGGTATGGGCGGAACGGCCGGGCGCGGTCAGTTCGATCACGCCCAGCGCGCCGACGCTGTGCCAGGCATAACAGCGCGACGTCGCCATCGCCGTCATCGCATTGGCGAGGGCCAGGCTCTGCCAGACCGTGCTCTCGACCCCGATGTCGAGGTGGAGTATGTCGACCAGCTGGCCCAGCATCGGGCCGTGCATGCCCTTGGCGTTGCCGCGGCCCATCTCGTCCCAATAGTTGCGCGCCAGTTCCAGCTTGGCGCGCGGCGGCAGCTTCACCTGCGTAAGGGCGACCAGATCGTCGAAACCCGCCTCTCCCGCCGCTTCCTGCGAAAGGAACCATCGAATCTCGTCCCGGCTCGCCTCTTCCGCCAGCCAGGGGAAAAGCGCGTCCTTCTGGCCGGGCCCGCTTTCCTTCAGCCCTTCGAACCAGGCGATGAACCCGTCCGGGTCGGTCGGCGCCTGCGCCGCTTCCTCGCGAACCTCCGCGCGCAGCTCCTCGATAAAGCCATGCTCCAGACGAAGCATCCGCCGATCGCGGTCGAATCTCTCCGCCGTCATATCCGAAGGAAATGCTGGCGAAAGCCGTTCACGATTCCAGTAGGTAAGCTCCTCCTGAAACGGCTGCTGCAGAAATTGTGACCCGTGATATTCCCATTGTGTCGCCACGATAAAACCTCTCATTCATCATGGCTAAAAATCCCGGGGCAGGCGAGCGTTCCTGAAAATCTTACTGATCCGGATCAACTCTGCAGGAAACGGCCATGATGACTGCCGGACGGGTGCCGACAATCATCCTGGTGAAACGATCAGGGAACCCGTCGGCCCGCCACAAGCTGATAGACGAGGACGACCAACGCCAATACCAGCAGCAGGTGGATCAGTCCCCCGCCCACCGGCACGATGAATGCGCCCAATGCCCAGAGGATGAGGAGGATGATAAGGATGGTCCACAACATGATCGGCCTCGCTGTCGCTAAGTCAGGCTGGATAAGTCGCGCCGCCTGCGATTGTTCCGACGCGATCCATTCCCGTGCATGAAACATGGCGGCTCCGCTCAGGAAGCCGCCATGTCCGGGGTCCGGCGTCGGCCGTCAGCGCTGGGTGACGGTCGTGGTCGTCTTCTCCACCACGGAAGCGCGGGCCGGGCTCGTCGTGCGCTGCACCACCTTGCGCTTGACCGGAGCGGCCTTGCGCGTCGCAGTGGGGGTGGTCTTCACGGTTTCCGTGGTCACCGTGGTGGTCGCGGGCGCGGGCACCGCTGCGGCGGCGCGGGCGGCGCGGGCGTCGGCTGCCGCGGAAGCCGCTGCGCGCTCGGCGGCTTCGGCGCGCGCATTGGCGGCCGCGGCATCCTGCTGCGCGGCCACGGCCGTCGATGCCTGCACCTGGGCGTCGGCATCGGCGCGCAGGCGGCTTTCACCGATTGCGGTGTCCGCGAATTGCTGCGCTTCCACCGCCGTCCGGATGGCGGCCTGTTCCTTGCCGCTCTTGAGATGCTCCTGCGCCAGACGCAGGGACGCCTGGGCCTTGGCCAGCACCGCCGGATCGAAGTCGCCGGCCTTCAACTTGCCCGCCGCATCGATTTTCCCCTGGGCCTGCGCAATCGCCGCAAGCGCGCGTTCTTCATCGCCCGCCATCGCGGGCGTGCTTGCCAGGAACAGGGCCGATGCAGCAGCGAAAGCACGCATGGAAAAGCTGATCTCACGCATATACTCTCCTGTATTCGTTTCTTGAGGCCACGAGAACGAATCATGTGGCGACTGTGTTCCACTTGGATGATGCGGATGCCGACTGTCGCATCCTCCGCCAAGGTCAAGGCCTGATCTTCGATGCCGATATATTTCTCTTCCGGATGGGAACAGGATTGCACCGGAATATAAGGCGACCGCCCTAACATGCATTATATGGCTTGCCCCGGCATCGGGGAACCTGCCCGCGAGAGCCGCCGTTCTTCCGCCGAGGAGGCTGTCTGCACATGACACCGAAGAGCTGGAGCCTTGGACTGGGCCTTTTCTCCATCGGTCTGGGACTGGCGGAAGTCGCACGACCACGCGCGATTGCGAGGCGGCTGGGGCAGGACCACGCCGCCGCCCGTGCGACGATAAGGCTGTTCGGAGCGCGCGAGCTGCTCGCCGGCGCAGGCATCCTTGCGGCGCCGGCGCATTCCACGCGGGTCTGGAACCGCGTGGCGGGCGATGCCCTCGATCTTGCGGCGCTCGCCCTGGCCAGCCGGCGCCGCCCGCTCTGGGGGCCGATGGCCTTCGTCATGGGCGCCACGGTGGCGGACATCATCGTGGCGCGCGCGCTGGACCGAAAGACCGGGAAGATGTTGCCGCTGTCTCCCGGCAAGCCGCGCACACCCCCCGATCCGCCTGCCGACAAACAAGGGTCCCCCACCACCATAGAGCCGAACGACATGGCGTTTCACCATGCGCCGCCGGTGCCCACGCGACAGGTGCGATGACCGGGGCGGGGAGATGACCTCCGCCCCCCTCAATCCGCCGCCCTGTCGCGGCGCCCGCGGCAGCGACCTGCCGGCCTATGTCGGCAACGGCATGATCGGCCTTCGGGTGCGGGAAATCCCGCTGCTGGCGGGTTCCGCGATCCTGAACGGCGTCGTCGGCCCCGATCCGGACAAGGGGATCGAAGCGGCGGTGCCCATCCCCTATCCGCTCGCCGCCGACATCGCGATTGGGGAGGCATGGCTGTCGGACCAGCCCTGGGCCGCCGAAGACCTTCTGCAGAGCTATGACTTCGGCACAGGGGAACTGTTCAGCCAGTTTCTGTTCCGCATCGGGGACGTGGCGCTGACCGTGGAGGTCACGACTTTCGCCAGCCGCAGCGACTGCTCGCTGGTCCTGCAGGAAAGCCGCATCACCGCCAGGCAGGCCTGCTCGATCCGGCTGCGCACGCTGGTCGATTCCCGCCCGGCGCAGGGACGCATGGCCGAAAGGCGAACCAGCGGACCATCCGCCGGCGGGGGCGAAGGGTCGCTGCTCTGGGTGCCCGAGGGCGATCTCAGCCATTGCGGCATTGCCTTCCACAGCCGCTGCTCGCTGACGGACGACAGCATGATCGCGCCGAAATTCGGCTCCGGCCCTCTGGTCGCCGAATATCGCGTCGACCTGAGGGCCGGCCAGCCGGTGGAGCTGCATCAGATAACCGCCCTCATCCCCTCCATCGTGCATCACCGGCCAAGGGAGGAGGCGGTCAGACGCGCCAGCCTGGGCGCGCGGCGCGGGCTGGCGCGTCTGCGCGCCCTCAACCGGGACAGCTGGGCGGAAATCTGGAAGGGCCGCATCGTTGCGCAAGGCGCGGAACCCCGGCATCAGCAACTGATCGACGCCGGCTTCTACTATCTCAACGCCTCGGCCCACCGCTCTTCACCCGCCGCGACATCCATGTTCGGCCTCGCCCATTGGCCGGGCTATCATTATTATTACGGCCATGTGATGTGGGACATCGACGCCTTTTGCGTGCCTTCCCTTCTGCTCCTGCAACCCGGCGCCGCCCACAGCCTGATCGACTTCCGGGCGCGCCATGTCGAGGCTGCCCGGCGCCATGCCCGGCTGGATGGGAAGCCGGGCATGCGCTTCCCGTGGCAGGCCGCGCCCCTGAGCGGGGAGGAGGCCGCTCCCGACGATGGCCCGGCAGCAGCCTTCGCCGCCCACCTGTCCCTCCACGTCGCCCGCGCCTTTTCCTTGGACGCCGATTGCACGGGCGATCTGCGCTACCTGCGGGACCGGGGTTGGCCGATCATCGCCGGCGTTGCCGACTGGCTGACCGGGAGGCTGCGACGCACCCAGCGCGGCGCAGAGCTGCCCTGCGCCACCGGCCCCGCCGAAGTGCCGGATCCGCCGGACAATGACAGCTTCACCCTGATGACGGCCGCCGACCTGCTGAAGCGCGCGATCCGGATCGGCGCCGGCATCGGCGCCGACATCCCGGCGGCCTGGCAGGACATGTTGGACGCGCTCTATCTGCCGCGCCGGAGCGACGGGGTCATCCCCGCGCATGAAGACTTCCGGATCGACGAGGACAAGGGCGCCACGCCCAGTCCGCTGGCGGGCCTGTTCCCGATGGACTATCCCGCAGGGGAAAGGGAGCGGCAGGCGACGCTGGACTTCTTCCTGTCCCGCTGGCGCGATTATGTGGGATCGCCCATGCTGGCCGCCTTCTATCCCGCCTGGGCGGCCATGGCGGGCGACCGGAAGCTGGCGCTCGACCTGTTCGAGGAGGGCTATGCCGCCTATGATGCGGGACGGTTCCACCAATGCCTGGAATATCGCGTCGACCATCCGGACTCGGCCGTGCCCGCCGGCCCCTTCCTCGCCAATATCGGCGGCATGCTGATGACGATGCTGTTGGGACTGCCCGGCCTCCGCATCAGCGGCGACAGTCCGGAGGCATGGCCCCACCGCCCCGTGACGCTGCCATCGGGCTGGTCCTCCATCGCCGTCGATCGCCTCTGGGTGCGAGGAAGGCCGATGCGGCTGATCGCGGAACAGGGCAAGGATCGCGCTCAGATCCTGCCGGCATAGCCCGGCCGCCGCAGCAGGCACCCGCCGCGCAGCCGCAACCGGCCGAGAAATCCTTCCCGCCGCAGCGTATAGGCTCCGCCCGCCGTCACCAGGGCAATGCCCAGCAGCGAAACGCCGTCCGGCAGGGTGCCGAAGGCCAGATAGCCGACCAGCGTGGCGAACAGCACCTGCGCATAGGAGAAGGGCGCCAGGAACGACGCCTCGCACCGCCGGTAGGCCAGGATCAGCAGCAATTGCGCGGCGGCATAGAGCAGGCCCATCAGCGCCGCGGCCGCCACCTCCCGCCGGTCCATGGCCGTGAACCACAAGGGGCTGCCCGAAGTCAGGACCAGCAGTCCCAGACCCGACGACCAGAACAATGTGATCGACAGCGGATCACGGTCCCCGATCCGGCGTGTCACGATGATGCCCAGCGCGCCGCATAGCGCGGAACCCAATGGCAGGAGGGCGGAGGGCGCGAAGGCGCCCGCCCCCGGCCGGACGACGATCAGCACGCCGGCCAGACCCAGCAACATGGCGGTCCAGCGCCTTCGCCGCACGACCTCGCCCAGCAGGGGGACGGACAGCATCGTCACGAAGGCGGGCGTTGCGAAGGATATGGCCGTCGCCTCCGCGACCGGCAACCGCCCCAGGCCCAGCAGGAAGAGGCTGGCGGAAAGCAACAGGCACAAGGCGCGCAGCGATTGCAACCCCGGTTGGCGGCTGCGCCACGGCACGCTGCCCGCCCGCATGGCCAGCATGGCGGCAAGCATGAAGAAAAGCAGATAGCGCAGCCAGGCGACCTGAAATCCGGGAAGCGTCTTGCCCAGCCCCTTGGCAAAGACGTCCGAAATGGAAAACAGGAACACCGCGCACAGGATCATCCCAATCGGCCGCCAGGGCGAAGCGGGCCTTTCCGCCGCCGCCTCCACCTGCGGCGGCACGCCGTCAGGGCCGGGCCATCCTACGATGGGCTCGCCGCTGCGCATCAGGTCCAGTTGGCGCTGTCGGCCGCGTCGATGCTCAATGTTCCGCCGCTGACGAAGCGCGCCTCGTCGCTCAGCAGGAAAAGCGCGCCGGCCGCAATGTCCTCCGGCTTGACCCAGGCATAGCCCATCGGCGTCGCGTCGCTGCGCGCCTCCAGATAATCGTCGCGCGTCGGATTTTCCTTGTCGGGGACCACCTGACGGAAGCGTTGCTCGCTGGACATCATCGGCGTGTCGACAGGCCCCGGCAGGATCGCGTTCACGGTGATGCCGGCCTTCGCCACCTCCAGCGCGGCGACCTTGGCAAGGCCGATCAGCCCCCATTTGGACGCCACATAGGGCGCGGCGTTGGGTTCGGCATGGCGCGCATCGCCCGAAGCGACGACGATCACGCGCCCGCGCCCGGCGTGGCGCATGCTGCGCAGCGCGGGCGAGAGGATGTTGAACACCCCTAACAGATTGTTGCGGACCACCGTCTCGAATATCTCGGGGGAAAGGTCGACGATCTCGCCCTCGATCGTCAGGGCGGCATTGGCGATCAGGAAATCCAGCCCGCCGAAATGCCGCTCGGCCAGCGCCACCAGTTCGCGCGCCAAGGCCGGATCGCCTGCATCGCCGACCTTCCAGACCACCTCCGCACCCAGCGTTTCGCAGATGCGCTGGGTCTCCGTCAGGTCGGCGCGGGATGTCCGGGGATAGGGCGTGCCTTCGGGCAAGCCCTCGCAAATGTCGCAGATCACCAGCCTGCACCCTTCCCGCGCCAGCGCCACGGCGAAGGCCCGCCCGATGCCGCGTCCCGCCCCGGTGATCAGGGCGGATCGCCCGGTGAAGCGGGGGGTGGACGTGACCGGCGGCGCGGCGGGCGGATCGGCGGGGTGGGGCATGACGGCGCTCTCCGGCTCGGGAAGACGACCATATCGCTTCGGCGTGGCGGGCTGTTCCGGAATGCCGCCCCGAAACGCGCATGGCGATGACCTGGGTTAGCATCTCTCCCGCCCCCTGGATTCCTTCCGGCCCGACCGCATGAGACAAAAGGCGCAAAGGCCAACTTATGTTAGTGATCCCAATCCCTTGCCGGGCGTTTCATCTTCCACGTGGAAGATGATGCAGGGAAGCGGCCTTCATGAAACGATATGCCTATGGATGGATCACGGCGATATTCTTCCTGGTTTCCATCGTCGGTCACTGGGCGTTCGGATGGCTCGCCTATGTGGACGACGCGCGACAACATGGGCAGGCCGCCGAATTCACACAATATGCCGTGGAAATGGGCCGCGACACTTTCGAGAACTGGCAATCGGAATTCCTGCAACTGATCTGGCAGGTCGTCGGCCTTGCCTATTTCCTATATGTCGGCTCCCCCGCGTCGAAGGAGAATGATGATCGGATGGAGGCCAAGATCGACGCGCTGCTGAAACTGCAAGGCGGGGAGAAGGCGGATGCGCTGATCGCGGAACTGGACGATCGCTACCTCCGAACCCATGGCCACGCAAAGCCGCACGGCCATTTCACAGGCTGAAGGCCACCCGCCTCACCCGCATCACAGGCCCTCCAGGGCAGCAGGGCTTAACCTGCTTTAGTGCATGGAGGCCTCGCGCCATTATAAGCGGCCAGTCAACGCCATCGCCCCCGAATGGGGGCACGCAAGGAAGCAGGATTGTCGGATATACCAGCTACAGCCAGGGCGGCAGGCGGTTCGGACGGAAAATCAGAGATCGATGCCGGCGCCTGGCTGGCCGCCATCGTTGAAAATTCCGACGACGCCATTCTGAGCAAGACGCTGGACGGCATCATCACGACATGGAACGGGGGCGCCAGCCGCCTGTTCGGCTATTCCGCCGAGGAAGCGATCGGCAGGCCGGTGACGATCGTCATTCCCGAAGACCGCCTGCATGAGGAAGATCATATCCTCGCGCGCCTGAGGGCGGGAGAGCGGATCGATCATTTCGAGACGGTTCGCCGGCGCAAGGACGGCACGCTCATCGCAATATCGCTGACGGTTTCCCCCGTCCGCAATGCGGCGGAGCAGATATTGGGGGCATCCAAGATCGCGCGCGACATCACGGCGCAGAAACGCGCAGCCGCGCAACAGACCCTGCTGCTCAAGGAGATGCGCCACCGCGTCAAGAACCTCTTCGCGCTGGCCACCGGGCTGGTGGCGCTGAGTGCGCGCGGAGCGAAGGATGTCGGGGAACTGACGCGCGATCTGACGGCGCGGCTGATGGCGCTCGCCGCCGCGCACCAGCTTACCTTGCCCGATGTGGACAATGAGGGGACGGCGGGAACCGCCACGACCCTGTTCTCGCTGCTGGAGGCCATCGTCGCGCCCCATGAACTGGCGGATGAGCGCAAGCGCATATTCGTGAAGGGCACGGACCTGACCATCGGCGGCGGCGCGTTGACGTCGGTTGCGCTGCTGTTGCACGAACTGGCGACCAATGCCGCCAAATATGGCGCGCTCTCGACGCCGGACGGCCGGTTGGACGTCACCGTCAGCATCCAGGATGACGATGCGCTCATCCAGTGGGTGGAATGCGGCGGCCCCGCCCTGGACCGGGTGCCGGATCGCGAAGGCTTCGGAACGGCGCTGGAGCAGGCGTCGCTCAGGGGAACGGGCGGCACCCTCGTCCGGTTGTGGAAGGATGCCGGCCTGACGATAGAGATCCGGTTCAGGCTGAGCCGTCTCAGCCAATAGCGGCGCTCAATACCGCTTGAGCAAGCGTTCGACCGTGGGGGCGGCCGACCCTTCGCGGCCCGACTTGTCCTTGATGTCGCGTTCCAGCGCGTCGCGGATGGCGGCGATCTGCGCATCCGTCAGATGTTCGATGCCGACAAATTCCACGCGCGCCTTGTCCAGGGCCCGGATGATCTCGTCCAGTTTCGCCTGCATGGCCGCGCCGTCGCGGTTCTGGCTGTTCTGGATCAGGAAGACGGCGAGGAAGGTCAGCACCGTCGTGGCGGTGTTCACGATCAACTGCCAGGTATCGGAGAAATGGAGAAATGGCCCCGACACAGCCCAGAGGAGGATCAGCAAGGTGGATATGATGAAGGCCTGGGGCTGTCCCATGAGGCGTGCACTGCTGGTGGCGATGTTGGTGAAAATTCGATCCATTATTTTGCGCCTGCGACAATATGGCCCCCATCGGAAAGGATAGGTGCGAACCGAACCGCCGACATTAACTTATGATAGTGCCGGCGGGCCGTCGATTTTCCGGGCGAGGAGCGGCGCAATGCTTCGACCGTCGCGGGAAGATTGCCGGGATACAGTCGCAAGGCGGATGCGTTGAACGCGAAGGAAGCAAGGCGGCACGGAGCGCAGGCATGAAACTGGACTGGCACGGCGAAGACGGCGGAGCGGGCGCCACCATCATCCGCGATTTTTTCGTGGAAGGGGAAAGCGACAGGCTGACCGACGTGCTGCTTTGCGCGCCTTCCCATCTGGAGCCGGTTCCCTGCTGTTCGGTAACGCGCGAAAGCCTGCGCAAGGGACTGGCGGTTTCGGTCGACAAGGCCGAACGGCAACATCGCGCCCTGCGCGGGGCATTGGCCGATCATCAGGTGCGGTGCCATCTTTTGGCGGCGCATGCCGATCTGCCGGACCTCTGCTTCACCCGCGATACGGGCGTGGCGACGCCTTGGGGCCTTGTCGCGTTGAATCCCGCCATGCCGCATCGCGCGCGGGAAGCGGACCATGTGGCGCAGGCCTTGTCTCGCCTCGGTGCCCGCCCCGTCCGGCGCATCCGCGAGGGCAGGATAGAGGGCGGCGACATCTGCCTGGCGCGGCGCGGGCTGCTGATCCTGGGCATATCCGGCGAGCGGACGGACGAGGCGGGCGCCCATGCCTTTGCGGAGCCCTTTGCCGCCAATGGCTGGGACATTCTCCGCTACCCCTTCGATCCGCATTTCCTCCATCTCGACACGCAATTCTGCATGCTCGACGCCCATCATGCACTGGCCTGCGTCGACGTTCTCGACGATGGCTTCCTCGCAGCCGTGGAGGCGCGCGGCATCACGCTGCTGCCCGTTTCCTACAAGGAGGCGCGTGGCCTGGGCTGCAATATCCTCTCCATCGACGGCCGGACGATCCTGATGGGCGCAGGGCATGACGACGTCGCCGCCCGGATCAGCGCGGCGGGATTTCAAGGCATCGCGCTGGACGTGTCGCAATTCGCCGCCTGTGGAGGCGGCATCCATTGCATGACCATGCCCCTCCGGCGGACGGCCGGCTAGGCGGGCGCGAAAAGACCCCAGACGGTCCTTTCCCGAAGTCGTTCATCTGGGTTAGCGCCAGCGCATGAAAGGGGCCGGCGTCCGGAACGCCGCAAGCGCCGCTCCGTTGATCCTTCGATCCTATCAGGAGGCAGGAATGGCGCAAAAAGGTGCAGGCGGAAATCCGGGCGCGGTCACGAAGAAGGGCGGCGATGGCGCTCATGGAAGCACCGGCACGGGCCGCGGCGGCGGCAATAACGCACGCGGCAGCGGCAGCGCCAGTCCCGGCAAGAAGAAGGAAGACGGGAAAGCGGCCAGCGTAAAGGACGACCGCTAGGGCGATCGGCATTCAGGTCTGGCGGCCTGCAAATGATGCTTTTGCGTTTCCGGCGTCGGGCGTACAGCGGCGCCGGTCGGCATCCAGTTCGCGCCGGTAGAAACAGGCGACGGCCCTGGGCATTCCGGCTGTGCCATCCGGGCATTTCCGCAGGTCATTGCCCGGCCGGAACCGGCCTGGCGGCCGGACCGAAGCTGGCGTCCAGCGCCTCCGCCTCCCTGCGATGCGCCGCGATCACCGGGACCATCTCCCCGGCCATCTTCTTCAGCGCGGGATAATCGCCCCGCCGGGCATAGCTGCTCTGCAGGTTGAAGGCCTCCAGATGCGCCGCCGCCTGCTGGCCGACATAGACGCTGTCGAATTCCCGGTCGCCCGAACCGTTGAGGGCGCCCAGCATCGCCCGGCGGCGCGCATCGATATTCTGCGGGATGGCGATGTTGACCGGATTGTCCGCAACGAAGCGCCTGAGCCGCTCGCTGCTCTTCTGGTGGTCGGAGACCATCTTCCGCGCAAAGGCCTTCACCTCGGGCGCGCGGGCACGCACCATGGCGATCTTGCCCGCCTCTATCTCATACATGTCGCCGATCGCGGCCTGCGGAATGTAGAAGGTGGTGGTCACCGCCTCGTCAGGGCGGGAGACGCCCTCGGGCTTCGGCCCTTCATAATGCTTGGCCACCGTGGCGCTGCCATTGGCCGGTCCCCGTTCGGACGCGCCATCGGTCTGGTTGCAGGCGGAAAGGGCCAGCATGGCGAGGCAGGCGGGCAGTCCCGGCCGGAACGAACGGCCGCCGGTCATGGCTGCGTTCCATTGCCGGCCGCGCCCGGAGCGCCGATGCCCGGCATGGCGTTCGCGCCACCCATGTCGCCAGCGGCATTGATCGCCTCCTGCTGGTTCGTTCCGCCGGGCACCCTGCCATTCTCATTCTGCGCGGCGGGGCTGCAGGCGCAAAGCAAGGCGGAGGACGCCATCAGGATCAGGGCGGTCGATATGGGGCGGGGCATGCTGGGACAAAGCATGAGGTTCTCCTTCTGCGGGGCTGCTGCGGCGACAACGCCCGGCAGGCCGAAGGGCAGCGTCCGTGCGATAACCCTATGTTAGCGCGGGCGCGCTTTTCCCCTTTTGCGGCGCGGCCGTCCGCCGGCCCGGGAACCCCCTGCCCACGGGCCGCGTATAAAGGCTTTCCCCCATCCCGTGCGCCGCCATCCTGAGGATGGGGCGCGACACATCGCGATCGGATACGGCCCATGTCGGTGACAGGTTTGACGGCGATCATCGTCCTCGTGGCGGCCGGGCTTCTGGGCGTCGTGCTCTACGGTCTGCACAGGGGCCGGTTGAGCCGGGGCGGCGCCCTCGCGGCGGCGATCCTCATATTGGCGGCCGCCTCCGTCATCCTGGTCTATCCGTCGGTTCTGACGACGACGCACATGAGCTGAAGAGGAGAGAGACACCATGACGATCGAGGATGAAGCCCTGACCGACGGAGACATCGCCACCGCCGGCGTCCAATGGGTGGCCGCGCTGGTCGGCAGGTTGGTGGAAAAGGGCCTGATCACCACCCAGGACGCGCAGAGCATCGCGTCGGAAGCGCGCGAACAGTGCAGGGCGGAGGGCGTGGCCAAGGCCGCCCGCGTCATCGCCGCCCTCTCGGAAGAAGGCGAACTGCGCGGTTAGCGCGATCCATGAATGGGGAAGAAATCGCCTCCGGATTCACGGATTCATCTGTGTTGGGGACTTCTTCCTTCATCGGAAGATTTGCGACAAAGCAGCATGACAAGGCGCAGCATGATCAACAAGGATGAACGACGGCGCAGGCTGGTCGCGAAACACCCGATTCCCGGCATGATCAAGTCGGGCAGGCAGGCGGCATGATCACCATAGCCATCGTCGCGGCGGTCGCGCTGGCGGGATTGACCGGCATCCTCGTCGCGCTGCGTCGTCGCCGGGTCGGGGCGTTCATGGCCATGCTGATGCTCATCGTCCTGCTGGCCGTTTGCGGCATGGCGCTTCTCTATCCCGCAGCGCTCACGCTGCGGTCGCCGGGCCGCTGAGCGCCCTCAACCGAGCGCGACGTCGAGGCAGGTCATCACCGCAAGCCCGATCAGCAGGCTTCCCTGGGCGGCATGCCCGTCCTCGCCAAGTTCAGGGGCGATCTGGCTCATCACGACGCTGATCATCGCCCCAGCCGCAAGGCACAGGGCGATCGGCAACAGCATGGCGAAGCGATGCACCAGCGTCGCGCCCAGCGCGCCGAATACCGGTTCCACCAGCCCCGAGGCCAGCGCCCCGGCAAAGGCCAGGAACGGCGGATAGCGCAACGCCAACGCGCTGCCCACGGCGAAACCTTCGGGTATGTTCTGGATTCCGATGCCCAGGGCCGTGGCGTAGCCCTCTCCCCCCGCATCCCGCGCGAAGCTGACGCCGACCGCCAGCCCCTCCGGCGCGTTATGCAGCGTGATCGCCGCGACCAGCAGCCAGATGCGATGGCCCGTCCGGTCCAGCCCCTCCTCACTGGTGAAACGCTCGACGGAAAAGCGGCCGAGGGCCAGCAGCAGCGCCCCGCCGACCAGAACCGCCGCGGCAATCATGGCCGCCGCCGGCCAGGAGCCGATGCCCTGCCGGTCCAATATGCCGATGGCGGGCACGATCAGAGAGAAGAAGGAAGCGGCGAGCATCACGCCCGCCGCAAATCCCAGCATCACGCCCTGACAGCGCGCCGCCGACCGGCCGATGCCCAATATGGGCAATCCGCCCAAGCCGGTCGCCGCGCCTGCCAGCAGGCTTGCAATCGTGCCGGCCAGAACCGGCGACAGGTCGATGCTCAATGGCTGGCCTGCTCTCCCCGGCTGCGCAGCGCGAGGAACCTGTCGATCACCCTGGGCAGCATCTCGTCCAGGAACGTGGCCATCGCCAGTTCTTCGCGCAGGCTTTCCTCCAGCACGGGAATGGCCGCTTCGAACCCGCCCGCCCTGGCCATGGCGATCAGGGCCTTGTAGGCCGCCGCCTCATAATTTTCGAACGCATAGTTGGCGAGGCTGTTCTTGATGACCTCGTCCGGCGCCAGCGCGTGGGACAGCGCAGCAACGCTGCCCCCGAACTTCAGCGCCGCGTCCTTGATGGCCGACGGACTGTCGCCCAGCGCGTCCAATATGCCCTCCAGCCGTTCTATCTGGCGTTCGGTTTCGCCCCTGTGGCTGCGAAGCCGCGCCTCGACCTCGGTATATTGGGCGAGATGCTCGATCTGCCGGTCCATGATGCCCAGCGCCTGATGCTCGACGGCATGGGCGTCGCGCAGACCGACGATGAACATGTGCCGGACGGTGTCCTGGTCCATCTCACTCCCCGTCGGACTGGAGGGGGCTCTTGGCGGCGGCCTGCGACCGGGCGTCGGCCATGTCGCTCGCCCCGCCCAGATCCTCGTCGCTCAACTTGCCCGCGCCTGGCCCGCCGCCCAGGTCCGCGCCTGTCACCGGATTGGCGTTGGGATCGGACTGCAGCCGGCCGGTCATGGCCGCGAAATCCTGCATCTCCTGCTCGCGGAGCGTGACCGAGGCCTGGCCGTCGCCGCCATCGACCGGCAGCTTGCCCTCGACATCGTCCAGCCGTTCCCATTGCTCGCCCGTATTCCAGGGGCCGACCGCATCGCCCTCCCCCTGGGAGGCGTTGACATAGAGGTTGGCATAGGGAGCAAGGCCGGGCAGCTTGCCGGCGGGGAAATTGTCCTTGATCGAATAGAGCGCCTTCTCGAAGCTCTTCTGGTGCGAAACCTCCCGCGTCATCAGGAAACCCAGCGCATCCTTGACGCCCGGATCGTCGGTGATGTTGATCAGCCGTTCGTAGATGATCTTGGCCCTGCTTTCCGCCGCGATGTTGGACCGCAGGTCGCAGGTCGGGTCGCCGCGGCTGTCGACATAGGCGGCCGTCCATGGAACGCCCGAACTGTTGGTGAGCGAAGGCCCGCCGCCATAGAGGATCGACTGGGTATGGCTGTTGCCGCCCGCATTCAGCGACATGTAGAGTTCCGCCTCCTCCATCGACGCTTCGGTCAAGGCCGACTTCGCGCCCTTGTTCAGCATGGCGACGATCGATCCGATCACTTCCAGGTGACTGAGTTCCTCGGTCGCAATGTCCAGCAGCATGTCCTTCCGGCCGGGATCGTCCTCGGCAAGACCTTGGGTGAAATAGCGCATGGCCGCCGCCAGTTCTCCGTCCGGTCCGCCAAATTGTTCCAGAAGAAGCGAAGCGAGCGCCGGATTGGTTTCCGAAACCCTGACCGTATATTGAAGCCGCTTATTATGCATGAACATGGAATGGTCTCCTCAGACTCCGCTGCCGGATGAAAATATGTCGGGATGATGGGTGCGGGCGCTGGCTCCGCCGGGTTTGAATTCGCCGTGCAGGATATGGCGGACGCAGGCCAGCACACCCCCGGCGATCAGAACCATGGCCCCGGCGCCCAGCACCGCCGCCATGACCGCCTCCCGCCGAAGCGGCGCGCCGGTCAGCCAGACATGGAGCAGGATGCACAGGGCCGCGATCCCCGCCGCCTCTATGGCCGCACCGACGAGCAATCTTGCCGTTGCCCTGGCGCTTCTATTTACCCTGCTCATGATTGCTCCCACATCGAACAAGGACAGTTAAGCCTCACCGGGAGCAAGCGTTCCGCGATCCGCGATGGAACGCTAATGCAGTTTACAGCGAACCGATCTACGATATTTCCGCCGGAAAACTTCGACTGCGATCCAGAACCATTCCGGATCGACAATCATGGCGGCCCGTATCATGAAAGTAGCGGAAGCAGAAGCCTGGAAACTTCCGTCCCCACCCGGCAGGATTTCCGATGAAGGACCGGCAACCGGGTTCCGGCTGCGCTTCCGGTGGCGAACGCCGCGCCATGGAAAAGACCGTCCGAAGCTGATCCAGTTTATCGTCCTGCGCGGATCGCCCCTCCACCCGATGCGTTGCTTTTGAAAGCGGATATTTTCAGGAAGACGCGCGATGAACGACCGCAATGCATTTCTGCAAGGGCAAGGATCGCCCATCAGGGACGACGCAGCGCCGCCCGAACAGGGCTGGCGCGGCGAACGCGCCGCCGACGAACCGGCTGGAAAAGGTCCAAGGCGGCGCCGGATCGGGGGCGTGAAAGCGGAGGTGGAGGACATATCCGGCACCGCCTTCGTCGAGGCGGGCGGCGCGGACATGGCGTCCGCCCACGACGATGGCGATAGCGAAGACAGGCGCATGCAGCCGCGGCAGGAAGGCGGCAGGCGCTCCCATCCGGACGGGGTCAGCGATCTCGACATGTCCGCGACGAGTCCCGGCGGGGAAAGCGCCGGCGCCCCCTATCCGCACGGGCGCAGGAAGTCGAAGAACGACTTCGGCAGCCGCATGGGCCATGGCGGGCAGACGGAGATCGGCTATCACGGCACCGGCCATCTGGGCGGCCGCAAGGTGGGGGAAGACGACAATCGCAACGGCGTCGCGGAAACGGACGATTGACCCTGTTGCGGCCCGGCAACCCCTTGATATTTCGGCTTCGCAGGCAAGCGGCATGGACGGCGGCGCCATTCGGGCATAGCAAGGGCAATCCTGTTGCGGAGCCGAAAGAGTTCAATGGTCGAAAGAGCCGTCCCCGATCCCGAGTTCGAAGCCCTGCTGCGCCACATTCAGGAGAGTCGGGGACTGGACTTCCGCGGCTACAAGCGCACCAGCCTGCGGCGGCGCATCGCCCTGCGGATGGAGGCGGTCGGCGCGGAGGATTTCGCAGCCTACCGTACCTGCCTGGAGGCGCAGCCCAGCGAATATGAGGAATTGCTCAACACCGTGCTGATCAACGTCACCTCCTTCTTCCGCGACGAGGATGCGTGGAACGTGATCCGCGACGAGGTGATCCCGGAAATCCTCAAAAATGCGGAGGACGACCGCGCGATCCGGGTCTGGAGCGTGGGCTGCGCCAGCGGCGAGGAACCCTATTCCATCGCCATGCTGCTGGCCGAGGCGATGGGCATGGGCGACTTCTGCCGGCGCGTGAAGATATATGCGACAGATCTGGACGAGGAAGCGCTGAAGGTGGCGCGGGTCGCCACCTATTCGCCCCGGGAGGTCGAAAGCGTGCCCGGCCATCTGCTCGAAAAATATTTCGAGCGTACCAGCAATCATTATGTGTTCGAGCGTGAATTGCGCAAATGCGTGATCTTCGGCCGCCACAATGTCGTGCATGACGCGCCCATCTCGCGCATCGACCTGCTCACCTGCCGCAACCTGCTGATCTATCTGGAGGCCGAAACCCAGTCGATCGTGCTGCCGCGCCTGCATTATGCGCTGAACCCCGACGGTTTCCTGTTCCTGGGCAAGGCGGAAACGCAGCTTGCGCGATCCTCGCTGTTCCGGCCCGTCGACATGAAGCACCGCATTTTCGCCAAGGTGCCCCAGGAATGGCGCCGCCCCCTGAACGGCAGCTTCACCGCCAACCGCCCGACCCGGCTCGACATGCCCCTGCCCGACGTCCACCTGCTGGAAGCCGTGATCGACGAGGTCGGCACCGCCCTGCTGGTGATCGACGACAGCGGCGCGGTGGCGCTCGCCAATCTTCCGGCCCGCAACCTGCTGGGCGTGGGCGAGGCCGATCTTGGCCGGCCGTTCCAGGACCTGCCCATTTCCTACCGTCCCATAGAATTGCGCGGCCCGATTGACGAGGCGTTCCGCGGCCGCAGGGGCCTGCGGCTGGAGGACCAGGAATATCGGCTCAACCAGACGGAGGTGATGCGGCTCACCATCGACGTCCGCCCGCTCCAGCGCGCGGACGGCAGCGTGCATGCCATCCTGCTCGCTTTCCACGACCATACCGGCATTCACGGCTTGCGGCGGGAACTGGAGGCGGCGCAGGAAAATCTCGAACAGTCGATCGAGGAACTCCAGTCCGCCAATGAAGAACTGGAAACCACCAATGAGGAGCTTCAGTCCACCAATGAGGAGCTGGAGACCACCAATGAGGAACTCCAGTCCACCAATGAGGAACTGGAAACGCTGAACGAGGAAGCCCGCTCCTCCAATGAGGAGATGGAGTCGGTCAACGAGGAACTGCGCATACAGGCCGAACAGGCCGCGGGGTACCGCCTCCATCTGGAATCGGTGCTGCGCTCGATGAATGCGGGCATCGTCGTGCTCGACCCGCGCCATTTCATCCAGAGCTGGAACCGCTGGAGCGAAAACAGCTGGGGCCTGCGCGCGGAGGAGGTGCTCGGCACCAGTTTCGACAGGCTGGACATCGGCCTGCCCGTCCAACAGTTGCGCGACAGCATGATCGCGGTCCAGTCGGGGTCGGAGGAGCAGACCGAGCGCCAGCTCGAGGGGCTGGACCGACGCGGACGCCGCATCATCTGCCGGATACGCATTACCGGCCTGATGGACGAAACCGGCGCGAATCACGGGCTGGTGCTCGTCTTCCAGGACATTACCGACGAACGCAACAGCGAGGATTACACCCGGTATCTTGGCCGCGTGCTGGGCGGCGCGGCCAATCAGATCTACTTTCTGGACCCCGATAATCTGCGCTTCCTGCTGGTGAACGACAGCGCGCAGAAGAAGCTGGGCTTCAACGCCCACCAGCTTTCGCGCATGGCCCTGCCCGACCTGCTGCCGGACATATCCGCCGACGACCTGCACGCCATCCTCGCCCCGCTGCTGGGCGGCGAACTGCCGGAGCTGCCGCTCCAGACGGCGATGCGGTTCGGGGAAGGCGGCAGTCTGCCCGTCGACCTGCGCCTGCAATATTTTTCCGAAGAAACGCCGCCCATCCTCGTCGCCATGGTATATGACAGGAGCGAGCGCGAACTGTCCGCCGCGCTCGAATAGAAAGGCGGCATATGGCCGGCCATGACATCATCGTCGTCGGCGCCTCCACTGGCGGCGTCGATGCGCTCGTCCGGCTGGTGGCGCAGCTTCCCGCCGGGATGGACGCGGCCATGCTCATCGTACTGCATGTCGGCACCGGCGTCAGCCGGCTCGCGGACATATTGAACCGCGCTGGCAAGCTGCCCGCCGGCCAGCCCGCCGATGGCGAGGAGATACTGGCCGGACATATCTACGTCGCCCCGCCCGACCTGCACATGACGGTGGAGGGCGGCCGCGTCAGGCTGGCCCATGGCGACAAGGAGAATTTCAGCAGGCCCGCCATCGACCCGCTGTTCCGATCCTCCGCCGCCGCCTACGGCCCACGCGTCGTCGGCATCGTGCTGACCGGGAAGCTGCAGGACGGTTCGGCGGGTCTGCTGGCGATCAAGCAGGGCGGCGGCATCGCGATCGTGCAGGACCCGGCGGAGGCGGTCGCTCCTTCCATGCCGCAACGGGCCATCGCCTGCGCGCCGGTGGACCATGTCTGCCCCCTTGCAGAGATGAGCGCGCTGCTGCTCCATTACGGCCGGCCGCCGGACGGGCTCAACCCTCCGCTTCGTTCGACGCCTTGCGCAGGCTCGTCATCGCCTCTTCCAGCACCTCGATCATATGCCCGCTTTCCCGCGAAGCCTCCGTCCAGCGCCGGACCGCATGCGCCAGGCCCCGTTTCTCCGCGCTGTCCTGCATCTGTTCGAACAGCCGGATGCGATCCCGATGCGTCCGCACCGCAATCGCCAGCGCCCGCTCCAGCTCGTCATTCTGCGCCGCCGCCAGTCCCAGCGGCGTGAAGGCATGGCCGACCTGGCAGCGGAAGCGGACTTCATCCTCAGTCTCGATATGGTTCAGCACGCCCCCGCAATCGGGGCAGGACAGGTGGCTGGGCTCACCCGGCGTGACGATCTGCGGTTCGGCCACGGCAAACTCCTGTGCGGCAATGCGGTCCTCGATCAGATATTCCTCGGGCAGGGGTATGGTCGGCCCCGCTTCCTCCCGCACCAGCCGCGCGAGCAGGTCGGGCATATGGTCCAGGGCAAGCGCATGGTCGACATGATCGCGCTTCAGCGCATTGCGCGGCATGGACGGCCATTCCGCGTCGGCGGGGTCCTGCACGACCGAAAGCCCGCCGGCCGCCTTGACCGCGATCAGCCCATCGGTCCCGTCGTCCAGCAGGCCGGTCAGCACGATGCCGGTCACGCGCCCGCCATAATGGATCGCCGCCGATCGGAACAGGGCGTTCACCGCCGGCCGCGTGCGGTTCTCATAGGGACCGCGCCGCATCAATATCCTGCCGGGACGCAGCAGCAGATGCATGTCGGGCGCGCACACATAGATGCGCCCCGGCTCGATCGCCTGTCCGTCCACCGGGGACAGAGCAGGCAAGGGCCCGGCCCTGTCGAGCAATTGCGGCAGCACGCTGCGCGCCGAAGGCGAAAGATGCTGGGCGATGAACAGCGAGGCGCGAAGATCGGCGGGCAGCGCGGCACAGAGCCGGCGCAGGGCATCCACTCCCCCCGCCGATGCCCCGATCACGATAATGTCCCTGCTGGGCATGCTGCGCTTCTCCAGGGGGGCAACGAAGCGCGCCGACAAAAAGGTTCAGACGGAACCAACTTATTTTAGACCCAATTCCCCCGCGGGCGCGTTATCGGGGTGACGCAACAGGGAAAATCATGGGCAAGAAGGCTGAAGCTCCGGGGCAGATCAGCGCCAGGCTGCTCGACGAAGTCGAACAGTTGCGCACGTCCCTCGAATCCGCGCTGGAGGAGAATGCGCGCCTGATGGAGGATCGCGACCGGCTGAGCCGCCGCGTGACCCAATTGTCGAAGGACCTTCAGGCCGCCCGCTCGGCGCCGCCGCCGGCGCCCCCTTCCCTGCCGTCCGTCGAACAGGGGCAGGCCGAAGAGGAGCTGCGCGTCGCCTTCGAGGAATTGCAGGTTCTGACGGAGGAACTGGAAGTCGCCAACAGCAGCCTGCAACAGGCCAATCACGAACTGGACAGCCGCGTCGAGGAACGCACTCGCCAGATCCAGGAGATCAACGACACGTTGCGCGCGACCGAAAACTCCCTGCGCACGATCGCGGACCTCGTGCCCGACCTCCTCTGGCGCAGCGACGCCACCGGCCATGCCAACTGGTTCAACCAGCGCTGGTGCGACTATACCGGCTGGGATGAGGAGGAACTGAAGGAAGAAGGCTGGGCCAATGCGCTGCATCCGCTGGACCGCGCCTCCTCCCTCGCGGCCTGGGCGCAGGCGATGGCGGCGGGCACCGTCTATCAGGAACAGCACCGCATTCGCGACGCGCAGGGCGATTATCGCTGGTTCCTGATCCGCGCCGAACCGATGCGCGACGCGAACGGCACGATCCTCGCCTGGTTCGCCGCCGCCACCGACATGCATGAGCAGCGCACCGCCATGGAGGCGCTTCAACGCAGCGAGTTGCGGTTCCGCACGCTGATCGAGGGCATGCCCCAGCTCGTCTGGCGCGCCGTGGACAGCGGCCAGTGGACCTGGTCCAGCCCGCAATGGAGCGCCTTCACCGGCCAGAGCGAAAAGGCCAGCCGGTCGCTCGGCTGGCTGGAGATGCTCCATCCCGACGACCGGGATCATGCCATGGCGGCATGGACCCGGGCGCAACAGACCGGCAGCCTGGAGATCGAAGGGCGGATATTCAACGCGCAGGACCGGCGCTACCGCCATTTCCGTACCCGCGGCGTGCCCGTGCGCTCCAGCGAGAGCAGCTTGCTCGAATGGCTGGGAACGTCGACCGATGTCGACGACATCGTCCAGTTGCAGGCGCATCAGGAAGTGCTGGTGGGGGAACTTCAGCACCGCACGCGCAACCTGATGGCGGTGGTCCAGTCGGTCACGGCGCGCACGCTGAAGGGCAGCCATTCGCTCGATCATTTCGCCCAGTGCATCAGGGACCGGTTGGATGCTCTGGCCCGCGTCCAGGGACTGCTATCCCGCCGCAAGGGCGGGCTGCGGGTCACGTTCGACGCCCTGCTGCGGGAGGAATTGTCCGCCCATGTCCCGCTGGATGCAGACGGCAGGGGCGAGCATGTGACGCTTACCGGGCCGGCCGGCATATCGCTGAAATCGGCGACGGTTCAGACGCTCGCGCTCGCCCTGCACGTACTGGCGACCAACGCGGTGAAATATGGCGCGCTGTCGCAACCCGCCGGCCGGCTGGAGGTCCGCTGGGACATCCGCAGGCCCGCGCCGGGCGAATGCCGGCTGTTCGTCGACTGGCGCGAGCGCGGCGTGTCCGAACTGCCCGCCCCCGGTGCGGAGCCGAAGGGCGGCGGCTATGGCCGGGAACTGATCGAACGCGCCTTGCCCTATCAGCTCAATGCGCAAACCAGCTACGCCGCGGAAACCGACGGCGTTCATTGCACGATCGACGTGCGCGTCCCCTCTGAGGATAGTGAAGGCGGTGGAAGATGACCGAAGCTGCGCTGCAGGATTGCCGCATATTGATCGCAGAGGATGAATATCTCATCGCCGCCGATATTGCCGAGGCCCTGGAACAGGACAATGCCGTGATCCTGGGGCCGGTGCCGCGCGTCGCGGACGCGCTGTCCCTGATCGGGTCCGGAACGCGGATCGACCTGGCCGTGCTCGACGTCAATCTGTGCGGCGACATGGCGTTTCCCGTCGCCGACGCGCTGGTGGAACAGCGCATCCCCTTCGCCTTCGCCACGGGCTATGACGGATGGACCATCCCCGCCCGCTTCGCGGACGTGCCGCGCCTGGTGAAGCCGTTCAGGCCCGACCGCTTGCGCAGCGCGCTGAAATCGCTTCTGCCCTAGGGCAGATCCCGATGATCGGCTGCTTCAGAGGTCGGGCGGCAACAGGTCCTGGTCGGCGTCCAGACGTCGGTCTATCTCTTCGCCCAATCGGTCGAGTTGATCGAAGGACGCCCCGACCACCAGGATCGAACCGTCCTCCAGCGTCAGGCGCAACCGATAGCTTTCGCCGTCGGCCTCTATGGCGAAATGGGCGAGGCGCACGGTCATGATTGTCTCCCGATGATGAGCGCCCCCGCATCGATCCGGGCCTCATTTGGAAGCATGGCGATGCGCCGTTTCCGCCAGAGCGAGCCTTCTGCCCGTGACCAGGGTCTGGCCGATGAAAAGAAGGATCAGGATCGAACCGGCCGTCCCGACGAAGAGGTCGAAGCCCGACCAGCGCCCGAACAGACCCGGACCGGACCCCAGCACCATCATCATGACCGTCAGTCCGATCAGCAGCAGCCTGAGTTCGGTCGGCCCGGCGGAAAGATAGGAAAGCTTCAATTCCCCCAATACCCGCGCGGACAGAAAGGCATGGATCGACAGCAGCAGATAACCCGCCAGCGCGATCAGCGCGACATCCATCGTCACGAACGGGCTGAGGCCGATCCCGGCAAGGATGAGCAGCGTCGCCAGCCCATCGCAGCTATGATCGATGAAATAACCGTAGGACGGTCGCTCGATCCGCCGATACCGCGCCAGGCTGCCGTCCATGGAGTCACCGAACCACTGCACCGCATAGCCCGCAATCGCCAACAGCAGCCAGGCCGACGCGACGTTGCTGGCGGCATAGCCGGCGAATATCATCAGCGCGCCGACCATTCCGGTCGCCGTCAACCGGTCCGGCGTGACCCAGGCGGGCATCCGGCCGCACAGCCAGCCAAGCAACCGCCGCTCGTTCGCGGCAAGCCAGTTCTGCTGGATTCGGGAGAGCGATGGGGGAGATGGGGGCTGGATCGTCATGGGGCCTTGGATAACAGTCTGGAACAACGGGAGCGCCGCAGCGCCGTCATATTCGCGGCATCAGCCGCTCCGTCCGAAGATGCACCGTCCCGGAAGGATCGGCACGACGACCGATACGACCGGCGCGACCTGAAAGGAAAGACAATCTTCCTGCACGACATGCTCCCTCTGCGCGGGAGCACGCAAGTCTCTCTGTCGGATCGTGCGAAGCGGAAACCCGATGACTGCTGGTAGCATCCTCTGCATGACCCGAACAGAAGTTTTTGGAACTTGCACGACTTTCGCGCGAGACGGGAGCGGACCCTTGTGCTACAGCTCCTTTATTGCGCGAAATTTGCCGCAAGCATTCGCCGTGACAGAGAGACCATCGTGCTCCCGCTTGCCAGCCGAGGAGCCTCGTCATGGAAGACCTGAACTATCTGCTCAAGCGCGAACAGGAAGAACTGCTGCGCGCCCGGACGGCGCACAGTCCGGAGGCCGGCCGCGTTCACGAACGGCTCGCGCAGGGATATGCGGCGCGGATCCGCCATCACCCCCATCCCTATCGTTCCAGGCGGGCGGACGGTTCGGCGCCCTTCAACCCCTTTCCCTTCAATGTGGAGGGCGGCGCGGCATGAGCAGGGTCGTCAACGTCCGCGCCACGCCGGACAGCATCAAGACGATGTGCACGAAGCACGCCTTCCGCATATCCGCGCTGGAGGAACTGGTTTCGGGCGGGGCGCGGGTCGTCCTGCTCGATCCGCGGGACGCGGACGCCTTCCGCGTCCTGATGAAGGACAGGCTGATCGAGGGCAGCGTCACGCGATCGGCGTCGCACATGGCCAGACAATGGACGCCGCCGGCACGATGGAAATAGTCATGAGCCAGTTCGATTATCTCGACCGTCGCAGAAAGGCCGAATTGAATCATGCCGATCTGGCCATCTGCCCGGTGGAGCGGACGAGGCATGAAGAGCAGGCAAGGGCCTATGCCAAGATCATCTCCGTTCTGCGCCGGGAAGAGGAAGAGGCGACATCACGCCATCGATAGCGGAATACAGCCGAATATTTGTCCCTGCATGCGCCAATATTATATGCTGGGTGAACGACGGTAGATTAAATCCGACTGAAAATAGGAAGACTGAGCCGCTTTCAGCGCGAAGCGGCTGCTTTCCGGATGGCCGGGCCCGGCTTGGCGGCAAACCAGATATTGTGCCAGCGTTCCGTGCTGCCGATATAGGCCGGCAGGACGATCTCATCGACGTCGAAACCCGATTCCTCCAGCCGCCCCGCGAAGCAATCGTCGGAATAGGAGGACCAGACGGACAACAGCCCGCCCGGCCGCAAGGCGTCATAGGCGGCGGAGAGTCCGGCATGCGAATAGAGCCGGTCGTTGCGCGACGTGATGAAGCCGTCCGGACCGTTGTCGACATCCAGCAGGATGGCGTCGAACCGATCCGGCCCCTCCATGATGATGTCATAGACGTCGACGACCCGAACGCTGACGCGCGGGTCCGCGAGATTGTCCCTGAACAGATGCGCCAGCGGCCCCTTGGCCCACACCAGTATCTGCGGCACCAGTTCCGCGACCGTCACCAGCGCGTCGCAGGTCCAGGAACCCAGCACGGCGTCCAGCGTGAAGCCCATGCCCAGTCCCCCCACCAGGACATGACCGTCCTTCCTGTCGAGACGCTCGCTCGTCAGCGTGGCCAGCGCCATTTCCGAAACATGGTCCTGACTGCCCATCAACTCGTCGCGACCGAACTGGATGGAATATTCCTTGCCGCATTTGAGCAGGTGCAGCTGGCCGCCGCCGGGAATGTCCGCGACATCCACCATTTCTATCGGCGGGCGGCCTCGGCGGGCGGCGGGGGATTGCCCTTGTCCGATGATCCCGGCCGGCCTGCCCTGCGGCTCATGGCCGGGCGGCCGCTGGCGGTGGGGCCGCTTTGGCGAGGCGTCGTTGCGATCCATGCCGTTCCTGTCGCATTTCAAGATCAATCGCGACGTAAACCAGCATGGCGTCCATTGCGCGGTGACGCCGTGCAATGCCCCGCCTGCCTTCCCTTTGCAAGGCCGCTGCGCATGCGGCCCCGAAGATCGCCGGCGGCCCGCATCGACATTCAGAAGAGGACGAGCCGAAAATGCCGGTTTTTCGTGATCCTCCAATGAGTGACGTGCCTCCCCTGAACGACGCGTATTTAAGGCATGGGCAGCGCCGGAAGCGCGAACGGGCGTCATTTGCAGGCTGTCAGGGCTGAATGTCGATACAGGCTTAATGGACGATCTGCCCGGTCGTCTATAGGGAGGAAGGAACGACATGCCCATCCATAGCCCGATGAAATCTGCCACGGCTCTGGCCATGCTTGCACTTGGCTCAACCGGAAGCGTCCATGCCGCCGAAGCGAAGCAGCGCATGGCCGTCGGCGCCGTGGTCGTGGCCCCATGCACCGTGGAGGGCCTGCGGGTGGATTGCATATCCGGCCAGCGCCCCCGGATATATATGGCCGGAAAGGCCACGACTTCACCCGCTCCCGGCGATGGCGCGGAACCGGCGCACGCGGGGCAAGGCGCATCCCCTGCCGCCGCCCGCTATATCGAGGTATCATTTTAACCTAAGCCTCGGAATAATCGGAACAACTTCGCGCCTTCCGCCGTTTCCTCCCTCGCGACGACCGGCATCGGGACAGACATGCTGCAGCCGGTCGCCCGCGATGCTCATGGATGCGCCTATAGCCAGAACAGGGCGCAGGATGCGTTACAGGAGATGCGCATGAAGCGGTATGGCAAAGGCCATCTGGCCGGGCTGCTGATATTCGGAATGGCTTTGCCGGACGCCGCGCAGGCGGCGCAGACGACGACGACATTCCCGGTGACGGCGACCGTCCTCACCGCCTGCGCCGTGACGGCGAACCCCCTCAGCTTCGGAAACTACGATCCCACATCGGCCACGCCGCTCGATGCCACGACCACGCTTTCGGTGCTGTGCACGGTCGGCACGTCCTTCACCGTCGGCCTGAACGCGGGCACGTCGAGCGGCGCCACCGTCACCAGCCGGAAGATGGTCAACGGCGCCAACCTCCTCAACTATGGCCTCTTCCGGGAGACGACGCGCACGAACAATTGGGGCAACACGCCGGGCACCGACACGCCGCCGGCCACCACCGCACCGGTGCTGCCCAGCACGCTCACCGTCTATGGCCGCATCCCGCCAAGCCAGAATGTGCCGGCGGGCGGCTATGCCGATACGGTCACCGTAACCGTCAACTACTGAAGCGCGAAAAGATGAACAGGGGATATGCAAGCGTTGCGGCAGCGGCGGCGATGCTCTCTGCACCGCCCGTGCAGGCGGCGGGGC